>CAMDHH010000077.1 GCA_945898065.1 Bifidobacterium breve | reverse complement strand
ACAAATGCACACGTGCGTTTGTTGGATTCATCTGGTGAATTCACCGCAGAGGTTCCGACCAATCTAGAGGGTCAGTTCCGCTTCTTCGCCGCTCCTGGTGTGTGGACTCTTGTAGTTCTTGCACCAGGTGCGCGCAAGGAATTACAGGTAGTTGCTACAAAAGGTACTCCACTTGATCTTCTCATCGAACTTTCATAAGTAAGGTACTCACATGGCTGATCAACACGAATTACGTGAAAAGGGTTTACGTCTTACACCGCAGCGTGAATTAGTCCTTGCTGCAGTGCGCGAACTTGGACACTCAACACCTGAAGAAGTTGCCGAGAAGGTGCGCCTGACACATCCTGGAATCAATCTTTCAACTGTGTACCGCAACCTTGAAACGCTAGAAAATGTTGGCCTAGTCCAACACACTCACTTAGGCCACGGTGGTGCTACCTATCACGCAGCCGAAGAGATCACGCACCTTCATTTAGTCTGTGGAATCTGTGGCTCTGTTGGAGATGCTCCAATTGATGCGGCAGCTAATTTCGTGAACACATTGGCCGATGATTATGGTTTCAAGACCGATGTTTCACACTTTGCTATCTATGGAACCTGTGCAACATGCGCAGAGAAGCTCTAATCCCGTAGGTGGAGTAGATTCTCCTTTTGTGAGTGCAGTCCTTGTAGAAGATGGCCCAGATAAGGGCGCTATTTGGCATTTCGGTGAGCCAGTAAAGGAACAACGCGCACTCGAAGCTGGAACTGGATGGGCCGATCTTTCACACCTCGAAATAATTGCAGTCAGTGGCGTTGATCGTTTGAAATGGTTGCACGATCTGACAACACAATTTTTGAACGAATTATCTGTTGGTCAATGGACTGATGCAATGATTTTAGATCACCGCGGGCGCGTGGAATATCAATTCAATTTAGTTGATGATGGCGAAACAACGTGGTTAGTACTCGACCCTGGATATATCTCCACACTGATTGAATATCTAACCAAGATGAAATTTATGTTGCGAGTAGATGTTCGCGACGCATCACAGGAATACACAGTTCTGCGGGCACCTGGTGTTACCGATTCTATTGGTGGGCCATACGCACTTGTTCCGCGCGCTGAATTAGATGAAATGAAATCACTCTTCAATTCAACGGCGACACAAGTAGGAACATGGGCCCTGGATGCAATTCGTGTTGCAGCAGGGCGGCCCCGTATTGCTTTTGAAACCGATGCTAAATCAATCCCAAATGAACTTGGTGTGCTCAACGGCGCAGTACATATGAATAAGGGTTGCTATCGCGGGCAAGAGACAGTTGCAAAAGTATTCAATCTTGGAAATCCACCGCGACGTTTAGTGATGTTGCACCTTGATGGTAGTGATGTTGCATTTCCTGCAGTGGGTAGCGATGTTGAAAATGATGGAATTAGAGTTGGTTTCCTTGGAACGGTTGCGCGCCACCACGAACTGGGAACCATTGCACTCGCCGTTATCAAGCGCACGACACCGGTAGATGCAACGCTTACCGTTGCAGGAGTTCCTGCATCACAGCAAGTGATTGTGGCAGCGCAATGAAGTTTCTATCTCAAGTATCTCTTGTTCTTATTGCTGGCCTAGCGATTATGTGGGCTGTAAGAAAGATTTAGTAAAAACTAATAGATAAGTGCCTGTGTTGCATCAGCTGTAATCTCTTCAACATATGCCGCAGCTCCTGCAATACGAATTCCAGAGATTAGATCTTCTTCTTTTAAATCGCGTCGAACGGCGCATTGCGTGCATAAAGTCAGAGTTCCAGCAGCGAGAATCGTTGCAATTGAATCAGCAATAGATGGTGAGTGCTCTAAGTGAAATTCTTGCGCACGACCAGGTAGCGCAAGCCACGATGCTTCACCTGTTAGCCAGAATGAGACAGAAATTCCTGATGCCAGCGCTGTTGTTGCAACAGTAAATGCTTGTGCTAAAAGTTCAGGGGCTTCTACTCCACTGGCTAATTTGATAACTAAGTTAGTGCTACGTGACATGGCACAACTCTAAAGCAATTCGCCATGGCGTAGGCTTACGGCCATGGAGCTCGCAACCTCAATAATTCTTGGCCTCGTTGCCATTGTGTTGGGTATTGCACTCATTTTCTACGCATTCAGAGGGCGTCAAAGTCAGGCGCGTTCATCACGTGATTTTAGGAGAGGCAGACTCTAAGTGGTCTTTACAATTCCAGAAGGTTTACATCCCGATCTCAATCCGCTCGCATGGTTAGTTGGAACCTGGCGCGGGAAAGGTCGCGGTGAATATCCCAATGTTCCCGCCTTTGAATTTGCGCAGGAAGTTGTTTTTAATCACGATGGCAGACCATTCCTCAATTACTACTCACGTTCGTGGATTCTCGATGCAGAAGGTGAAGTTGTACGACCTGGTGCATCCGAAGTTGGTTTCTGGCGCGCAAAACCAAATAATGTTTTGGAAGTAAATTTTTCACATAACACAGGAATTACTGAGGGCTGGGTTGGACAATTCGATGGTCCAAAGATTCAACTTGTAATGGATCAGGGATATTCGGCGCCAACAGCAAAGATTGTTACAGCAGGAGTTCGCTTGTATGGACTCGTTGCAGGCGAACTCTTCTTTGCTTATGACATGGCAGCAGAAGGACAAGAGTTACAAGCACATATCTGGTCGAGCTTAGAACGCCAATCGGAGTAGTTAGCGGCGGTACGTACGCTTTCCACTTGAACCAATTTCAACACTGAGCGATCCATCGCTATTTACTTGCAGAGTTACGCTGCCCTTATTCGAGCCTCCAACAACTTTGTAACCCACTGCCCATGGCGCCATTGATCCCGCAGAGCGCGCAGGCGAGCCAGCTGGTTCTTGATAAGAGATTTGCTCAAGCTGATAAGTGATTGCCCCAGATGCTGAGGTCAATTTATCTGGAGTAACTTGGCCAGAGCCAATAACTAATAATGCTTGTACAGAATCGCCCTTTGGATCGTTGAACCATCCAGTTGAAAAAATCCATTGAGAAGTATCAACTTCGTG
>CAMDHH010000076.1 GCA_945898065.1 Bifidobacterium breve | reverse complement strand
TAGTAAATCTTGCTTGGTATAGATAAATCCAAGGGGATTGTGCGGACTACATAAGAGGTGGACTTTAATTCCAGAAGTGTAGGCTTTTTCAATTGATGGCCAATTAATAACCCAAGGATTTGTTGCTTCATCACCTGTGCGTTCAAATGGAGCATCAACAAGAGTCAGTTTTGTTTCATTAATCCAGGTATAGAAGTTGTGATACACCGGTGAACTAATAAGGATCGAGTCCCCCGGTTTTGTGAAGACACGCAAAATTTCTACAACAGCCACGCCTACATCGGTAGCGGCGCGGACTTGTTTTTCATCAACGGTCCAGTTCCAACGCTCTGCTGCAAACTTTTTGAAACCTAACCCAAGTTCTGGAATCGGACCAAGATAGCCAAGATCTGAATGTGCAACCATCTCGGTAAGGATCGCTTTGATTGGTTCTGCTACGGGAAAATCCATTTCAGCAACTGGCAAAGGCAATACATCCTGTGGGAATCCGCGCCACTTCTCACTGCGGTGAGTGTGAAGCTCGGCAAGATTATGCGCCGAGAACTGCTGATCGCTCATGCCTGAAAGGCTACCTCAGAACGCTTGTTCTTCGGGAGTTAATCGTCGGGTTGAATTACGCACAACAAGTGTTGTTGGCAGGACCAAAGAAGGCGGATCAATCGCAGGTTTACGCAATCGTTCCATGATTGACCAAGCAGCCATCTCGCCCATGAGCGTCACAGGTTGTTCAATTGTTGTAAGTTCAGAAAACTCAGCCATCTCATGGCCATCAAAGCCGATAATTGAAATGTCATCTGGTGCTTTCAAACCGTGGCGACGCAGAGCTTGCATTGCGCCCATCGCCATTTCATCTGATTCGCAAAAGATTGCAGTTGGTCTGTTGGGACGAGCTAATAAATCATCCATCGCACGTGATGCTGTGTGCATAGTGAAGTCACCATGAACTTCCCGGGAAGGTAGCCATTCCAAGCCACTTTCAGCCAGCGCTTGCATAAAACCCTTGCGGCGATCCTGCGGAACGCTGAAGTTAAATGGATCATCAGGTCGACCTGACATTAAGCCAATCTTTTTGTGTCCTTGATTAACAAGGTGCTGGGTAGCGGTTCTGGCTGCTGCAACATCGTCGATTTTGATTGATGCACAGTTTGCGTGGTCCATTCCAACGAGTGCGATTGGAACACCAAGGCTAAGTATCGAATCAAACTCTTCTTCAGTAGGTGGCAAAGAGATTACGATTAGCGCATCAACTCGACCCTTTAATAGCTGGTGCTGGAAAAGGCGCTCACGGCCCTTCATCTGGGAAAAGTTATAGAGCAGTAAATCTAAGCCAGCCTCGCGGAGTGCTTGTTCAGCGCCACTAATAACCTGCGAGAAGTACCAACGAGAAATATATGGAGCCACAACTCCGACCGCATTTGTCCGTCCACCGACAGCGCTCTGGCGCTCTGACATCAATGGATAGTTCAGTTTTTCGGCGGCAGCAATAATCTTTTCGCGGGTTTGTTGATTGACATGGTGAAGGCCGCGAAGTGCGCGTGAAACTGTTGCAGTTGAAACTCCTGCTTCTTCTGCAACCTCTTTGATTCCTGCCATGTGATCACCTCCCCGCCCAGTAAATACTGCAAAATTTTCTGCAATAACTGCAAAAGTATGACAAGAAAACTGTAATAAGCAATTTCGTGCGTGAATTAGGGGTACATTGGCAACCATGAGCACTCAAATTGAAACCCAGATCGATGTAACCCTGACCGAGCGCAATCGTGTGACCGCACTATTTCGCCTCATCCTTGTGGTTCCAATCGCGATCTTCGTGGCCGCATTTACCCCATCAGTTGCAGATCTTGAAAGCGGAGATTTGAACTCGCTGTATGCAGGATTTTTCGCACTTCCCGTGGGGCTGGCTTTGGTTTTCCGCCAGGCCTACCCAAGCTATTTGTTAGCGTTCAATGAAGCGCTCTTGTCTCTGCAGACCCGCGTTAATGCTTATGTGTGCCTATTGACCGATGAGTACCCATCAATAGAAGAAAATGATGTCGTGAGTGTGACTTTCCCAGAGGTAGATGCCAAAGCGCTGAACCGCTGGTTGCCATTGATCAAGTGGCTTCTGGCAATTCCTTTGTACTTAGTCGGAATTGTCTACCTCGTTTACGCAGCATTCTTAACTTTATTTGCCTGGGTCAGCATTTTGTTCTCCGGCAACTTCCCAGAGTTCTGCGCTGAAGGAATTGTTGGAGTTATCGCCTACTGGAACCGAGTTGTTGGATACGCGCTTGTCCTCGTAACAGATGAGTATCCAACCTTTTCTTTGTAATTAGGCTGGGTAAGCAATTCCTGTACTTGAATGACAGTCATATCCATTGGGATTTTTCTGTAAGTACTTTTGGTGGTACTCCTCAGCTTCAAAATACTCAATGCCATCTGCGCTAAGAATTTCTGAGCAGATTTCATCCAAACCAGCTGGTGTTAAAACGTTTTGGTAAGCAGCTCGTGATGCGAGCGCGGTTTCGAGCTGTTGAGGAGTGGTTGTGAAAATAGCGCTTCGGTACTGGGTTCCAATATCTCCACCCTGTCGATTTAAAGAGGTTGGATCATGCATGGTCCAAAACTCTTCTAGCAAGCGTTGATATGAAACAACTGATTCATCAAATACAACCTTGACCACTTCAGCATGGCCTGTAACGCCAGTGCAGACCTGCTCATATGATGGATTAGGGCGTATTCCACCCATATAACCAACACTTGTTTCAACAACTCCATCCATCTGCCAGAAGCGTCGTTCTGCTCCCCAGAAACATCCTGTTGCAAAGTAAGCCGTTGATCTCATGCGTGAATTCTTGCAGTATGCAGAGATATTCGCACCCGCTGATAACCTTGCGTTTAAACCCACGAGCCCCCGTAGCTCAGGGGATAGAGCACTGCCCTCCGGAGGCAGGTGCACAGGTTCGATTCCTGTCGGGGGCACACTTGAGGTACATCACTCATATTTTCATAAACTCTTTGCTTACATCCTTGTATAAGAAGGCTCG
>CAMDHH010000075.1 GCA_945898065.1 Bifidobacterium breve | reverse complement strand
TCGGCCATACGATTTTCTAGATCTTCTATAACCCAATTACCTTGATCTGGATGGTGGGCAAATATTGTGTTATTGAGTTCAAGCCATTTCTCTTTATGAATTGCAGGGTCAAAAGTTACTATTTCAAATGAGTGTTCTTGCGTTGGCAGCGCACTCGTAAGTGAGCGGTGAATCTTGAGGATATGGCGCATAGGAACTAAACGCGCTCGGAGATAGAACTCTCTTTGCCTGCACTAGGCAAGGTAAAGCGATATCCAACGTTTCGAACTGTTCCAATAATTGATTCAAATTCTGGGCCTAGTTTGGAGCGCAAGCGGCGGATATGAACGTCGACGGTGCGTGTTCCACCGAAATAGTCATAGCCCCAAATTTCTTGCAGTAACTGTGCGCGAGAAAAAACGCGACCAGGATGCTGTGCTAAATACTTGAGAAGTTCGAATTCTTTGAAAGTTAGGTCCAGTGCGCGACCCTTGATACGTGCAGTGTAAGAATTCTCATCGATGACAACATCGCCGGTGCGAATTTCACCAGTTGATGGATCAGTTGAAGTTATAAGCGCTAGGTAGCGACCAATTGCAATGCGAATTCGTGCATCGACTTCTGCAGGCCCTGCTGTATCGAGAATGACATCATCGATTCCCCAGTCGGCGCTAACTGCGCTCAGTGCACCTTCAGTTGCAATTGCAATGACTGGGCAACCAAGGCCAGTAGAAGTGAGCAAAGTAGTTAGTGATTTTGCAGCGGGCAATTCGCGACGTGCATCAACTAAAACTACATCCATATCGGGTGCATCAATGAGAATGATTGCCTCAGCAGCCATGATGCGAACTTGATGCTGTAGCAAAGCAAGTGCTGGAAGAACTTCTGCGCTGGCACCCGAAGTGTTTGTCAGTAACAACACTCGTGACATGGGCGCCTCCTATCTTCCAGTTTCCTTTTCGCGCTAAGTGGTAGAGACTACTCTCGTGAAATCATTGATTCCAATTGCGATAGTGCTGCTCGCATCTACCGCCTATGGCATTTGGTACACACGCTCTCGCGGTGAATTTCGCGCTAAGAAGAGCCTGCATGGGCCAACTCTTACAGCTCAAATCATTGGTGCCGAATTGGGATCAAAGGCCACGATGGTTCAGTTCTCGTCAGCATTTTGTTCACCATGTCGAGCAACTAAAGTCTTGCTCGAGCATATGGTCGAAACGATGCCCGAGATTCACTACGCCCACATAGATGCTGAATCACATTTGGAATTAGTTCGAAAGCTAGATATTCGCTCAACGCCAACAACTCTCTTCTTGAATAGTGCAGGTGTTGAAGTGGGCCGGGCAATGGGTACTCCTAAGCGTGATCAGGTGCTCAAAGCCCTCGCAGCGATTGCGTAATACCTGCAAATCCTTCGCAAGTGGCGCTAGAACTTCATCTACTTTATTATTGCAACATGTTCCCTAACGAGTTCACCAAGCGCCGAGTATTAGATTTCGGCCGTCTTGCATGCTCGTTATGTCGAAAGTAATTGTAAAAGTTTTCATTTTCTAACTTTTCATTTACAACTTCGACAAACAAAGGACATTCACATGACACAGGTACAAACCAAGAAGACCACTCCAACTGTAATTGATGCTCGTGGTCCTCGTTTCTCAGCAGTACTGACAACACTTGTTTTAGCAACGGCGCTTATTAGTGGTCAAACGTGGATCCTTGTGGCGCAAGGAATTGTCTTTGCAATCGGGGCGTTCCGCGGTCCGCAGTTCACGCCATATGCATTTATCTTTCGCACACTTGTTAAGCCGCGCATCAAGGGCGCTGTGAAGACAGAAGATGTGCGACCACCGCAATTTGCACAAAGCGTTGGTTTGATATTTGCAGTGGTGGGAGTTGCGGGTTCCCTCGCTGGTATTCCAGCAATTTTCACAATCGCAACTGGTTTTGCATTAGCTGCAGCGTTTTTGAATGCCGCTTTCAACTTCTGCTTAGGGTGCGAAATTTATCTACTTATCTTCCGTCTACGAAAGGCTTAATACATGTCACGCGAAACATCATTAGTAACTGCTGATTGGGTTAGCGAAAACCTCAACAACCCAAGCGTTGTTCTCGTCGAAGTTGACGAAGACACCACTTTGTACG
Organism: Bifidobacterium breve; assembly: GCA_945898065.1. Lineage (GTDB taxonomy): Bacteria > Actinomycetota > Actinomycetes > Nanopelagicales > Nanopelagicaceae > Planktophila. The sequence continues at coordinate 996 of CAMDHH010000075.1, read as the reverse complement.
ACCTGGGCCACATTGAAGGTGCAATCACTTTCCATTGGCGCAATGATCTACAAGATGGCTTGATCCGCGACCTTATTTCAAAGGAGAAGTTTGAAGCACTACTCTCAAAGAGCGGTATTTCAAATGACACAACAGTTATTTTGTACGGTGGAAATAACAATTGGTTTGCAACCTACGCCTTCTGGTATTTCAAGGTTTATGGCCATGCCGATGTGCGTTTGCTCGATGGTGGACGCAAGCGTTGGGAACTCGATGCTCGTCCATTTGTGACAGCAGTTCCAACACGCACTTCTACACGCTATGTCGCAAAGGAGCGCGATAATTCAATTCGTGCTTATCGCGATGAAGTAATTGCAGCCATTGGAAAACTCAATATTGTCGATGTTCGCTCACCACAAGAATTCAGTGGCGAGCTTGCAGCACCTGCTCACCTTCCACAAGAGGGCGGACAGATCAAGGGACATATTCCAACTGCGAAAAATATTCCGTGGTCAAAGGCCGCAAACGAAGATGGAACTTTCAAATCTGAAGCAGAACTTACTGCGCTCTACCAAGGAGCCGGTGTTAATCTTGCTAAAGATACAATTGCATATTGCCGAATTGGTGAGCGCTCTGCATTTTCATGGTTCGTACTTCACGAATTACTGGGTGTAAATAATGTAAAGAACTACGACGGTTCATGGACTGAATACGGTTCATTAGTCGGTGTTCCAGTAGCGCTAGGCGCTTAATGCGTACATGCGGTGCGACACCAGGTGGTCCATCACTCGATGGCATCGACATCAAAACGCAAAGTGTGATTCAGGGGGTCGTGCTATCTACTAGCGCGAGTGATGGAGTTCCTAACGGAAGTGCCATCACAAATGCACACGTGCGTTTGTTGGATTCATCTGGTGAATTCACCGCAGAGGTTCCGACCAATCTAGAGGGTCAGTTCCGCTTCTTCGCCGCTCCTGGTGTGTGGACTCTTGTAGTTCTTGCACCAGGTGCGCGCAA
>CAMDHH010000074.1 GCA_945898065.1 Bifidobacterium breve | reverse complement strand
ACTAAGAGCGATATCACTTTGGCATCTGCATCAACTGCAGTTGTAATCGGATTCAATGTGAAGCCAGAACCTCAGACTGCAATTTATGCAGATCAAGAGGGCGTTGAAGTTCGCTTCTACTCTGTTATTTATCAAGCAATTGATGAGATTGAACTCTCACTCAAGGGCTTGCTCAAACCAGAATACGAAGAGGCAATCCTTGGAAATGCTGAAGTTCGCGAGATCTTCAAATCTTCAAAGGCTGGAAATATTGCTGGTTCTATCGTCAAGGATGGAATTATTCGCAGAAATGCGAAGGCTCGTATTCTTCGCGGAACTGAACTCATCGTTGATAACCTCACAATCGATTCACTCAAACGATTCAAAGATGATGCCACTGAAGTCAAAGAAGGATTTGAGTGCGGTATCGGTGTAGGAAATATCAAGGAACTTGAAATCGGTGACACGATTCAGGTATTCGAGATGCGAGAGAAGAAGCGAGCATAAATCGTGGGCCAATCTCATCGTTCATTGAAAGTCGCCGATCGCATTAAAGTGGTGGTTGCACAAATTCTTGAGACGAAGATCAAAGATCCTCGTCTTGGTTTTATCACTGTCACTGATGCAAGAGTTACTGGTGACCTACAAAATGCATCAATTTTTTACACTGTCTTCGGAGACTTAGAGCAGCGTTCTGCAACTGCTGCAGCTCTTGAGAGTGCAAAAGGTTTGATTCGCTCTGCAGTAGGTCGCGAACTCGGCACACGCATCACGCCAACCCTTGCATTCTTTGAAGATGGCTTGCCAGAGAGTGCGTTAGCGCTGGATTCACTTCTCAGTAAGGTTCACGAACTCGATGCAGAGGTTGCGCAATTACGTAAAGATGCAACGTATGCCGGGGGAGAAGATCCTTACAAAGTTCCCAAAATAATCGAGGACTAACGTTGGACAATGAAGGCTTTCTAGTCCTAGATAAAGAGCCGGGAATGACAAGCCATGATTGCGTAGCAATTGCGCGTCGCACACTTGGTACTAAAAAAGTTGGCCATGCAGGCACACTCGATCCAATGGCAACAGGAATTCTCGTACTTGGTTTTGGTAATGGGACAAAGTTGTTGCAATACATCACTGAAGGCGACAAGAGTTACAACGCAACTGTTGTCTTAGGTGCGGCCACTGTTACCGATGATCGTGAAGGTGAAATCATTTCAACAGCAGATACAAGTTCTGTAACCGATGTAATGATTAGAGAGAATCTCAAAACGATGCTTGGCACAATTGCGCAACGTCCAAGTTCAGTCTCTGCCGTGAAAATTGATGGAGAGCGCGCATATGATCGCGTGCGAGCAGGTGAGAAAGTTGAACTGCCTTCTAGACAAGTCACAATTACACAATTAGATATCACCCGGATAGAGCGCGTAGATAATCAGATTCATCTAGATATTGAAGTTACATGCTCGGCCGGCACATACATACGCGCTATTGCTCGCGATTGTGGGGATGCATTAGGAGTAGGTGGCCATCTCAGTGCTTTGCGTCGAACACGAGTGGGAGCCTTTGATCTTGCACAGTCAATCTCTCTTACCCAACTCAAAGATGGGCACTTCACTCCACTCTCACTTGTCGGCCTTGCCGCGCAAACATTTCCTGTTAGAAATCTGGCACTTGATGAAGTTCTAGAACTCTCTTTCGGTAGAGCGCTGAGCCCAAATCTATCTGATGAAATATTTGCAGGAATCTCGGGAGATAATCGTCTCATTGCACTCCTAGCCAATCGTGATGGGCAAGCTAAACCTATTTCTGTATTCGCGGCAGCGAATTAATTCTGAGAGAATCAGCCTTATGACTTTGGTGGTAATTGGAGTATTTGATGGTGTACACAGAGGTCACCAAGAGATTCTCAATCGCGCAAAAGAGTTAGCAGGTGGCGAAAAGATTGTTGCCCTCACCTTTGACCCACATCCCACCACGGTCTTTGCCCCAGAGCGTGCCCCATCGCTACTCACAACACTTGCAGATCGAGTCGAACTTCTCAAGATTCATAATGCTGACCAAGTTGCTGTTATAAAATTTACAAAGGAATTTGCCGCTCTTTCGCCACAAGATTTTGTGAAAAATATTTTAGTGGATCAACTCGAGGCTACAAAAGTAGTTGTTGGAAAAGATTTCACCTATGGCTTCAAGGCCGCTGGAAATATTGAAACACTAACCGAATCTGGCAAAGAGTTGGGTTTTGAAGTAATTGCTTTAGATCTTATGGCCGAAGATGATCATAAAATTTCTTCCACGAAAATACGAACATATCTCATTGAAGGAAAAGTAGAAGTTGCGCGCGAACTACTTTCACGCCCGCACCGCCTTGATGGCGTTGTAGTACATGGAGAAAAACGTGGTCGCGAAATTGGTTATCCAACTGCGAACCTAGGTGAATTAGAAGGACAAACAATTCCTGCAGATGGTATTTATGCGGGCTGGCTTACAGTTGGCATTGATCGTTGGCCAGCAGCAATATCAATTGGAACAAATCCAACATTTGAAGGAGCTCGTGCTCGACAAGTAGAGGCATATGCACTTGATCAAGTCGGTTTAGAGTTATATGAGAAGAAGGCAACAATCGAATTTGGTTGGAGACTTCGAGATACTCTCAAATTTGATGGACTTGATCCATTGTTAGAGCAGATGGCAAAAGATTGTGCCCGTGCGCGTGAATTAATGGAGCTATAGCCTCGATTTCTCCTATTCGTAGGTGCGCTGGTAACCTTGCCCAGTCCAACGAGAAAGCGAGTTTCCGTGTATCAAACCGGAGACCATCGTGGCGGTAACTAAGGAGAAAAAGAATGGCATTAACACCAGAAGTAAAGAAAGAAATTATTGCTAAGTACGGTTCTTCAGCTACCGACACAGGAAGCCCTGAAGCACAGGTTGCTTTGCTTTCAAAGCGTATTGAAGATATTACCGAGCACTTGAAGACAAACCCACATGATCACCACAACCGTCGTGGTCTATTGCTATTAGTTGGTCAACGTCGCCGAATTCTTCAGTACCTCTCAAAGACAGATATTAATCGCTACAGAGCGATTATTGAAAAACTCGGCATTCGCCGTTAATTAGACACACCTACCCGCCGACGGCAATGGTCCTCGGTAGTGGTTTCCGGAGATTTCTTTAGTAGAAAAGTTCCGTGAACTTCGATCGAA
>CAMDHH010000073.1 GCA_945898065.1 Bifidobacterium breve | reverse complement strand
ATTACTATGACCCAGTAGTTGCTGCCGAAGTTGCTGCATATGTAAATTACGTATGTCCAGTAAAGGGTGCACAAGCTGAGATGGAGAAGATTGCTCCAGAGCTTGCAACAAGTGAGTACATATTCCCAACAGAGAAGACATCATCACGTTTGCATGTATTCCGCTCACTCACACCAGCTGAAGAAACAACGTGGGCCGAGGCATTCCAAAAGGCTCAAGGAAACTAGGTGTCCAACGACGCAATCTCTGCGCGAGGCGATCTTCGTCTCACCAGAATTACGAAGTCGTATGGAGATTTCACCGCAGTTGATGATTTAACGCTGACGATTCCTAAGGGTTCATTCTTTGCACTTCTTGGACCCTCAGGATGCGGTAAGACAACAACGCTTCGTATGGTTGCAGGTCTTGAAGAGCCGACAGTTGGAAGTATTCATTTAGGTGATACGGATATAACAACAACTCGTCCATATCAGCGTCCAATCAATACTGTTTTCCAAAACTACGCTCTCTTCCCGCACCTTTCTATCTTTGAAAATATTGCTTTCGGCCTTCGTCGCCGTGGAATTAAAGATGTGAAAGAGCAAGTAGACAAGGTTCTCAACCTTGTTGAATTGCCGCATTTGGCAGAGCGTAAGCCAACTCAACTATCTGGTGGTCAGCAACAGCGCATTGCACTTGCCCGCGCAATCGTAAATCGCCCGGCGCTATTACTTCTTGATGAACCGCTAGGTGCACTCGACCTCAAGTTGCGTCGCCAAATGCAAATCGAACTCAAATGGATTCAACGCGAAGTTGGTCTTACTTTCGTTCACGTAACACATGATCAAGAAGAAGCCATGACTATGGCCGACACAATCGCTGTTATGAATGAAGGACGTATTGAGCAGATGGGTTCACCTGCCGATCTCTATGACGACCCAGAGACTGCATTTGTTGCAAACTTTCTTGGTCAATCTAATTTGATCAAAGGAAAAATCGATGGCAATGATGGCGATAACTTAGTTGTTGATATTTTTGGACAGAAGATTTCAATGCCAAAAAAGCGCAGCCATGCAGTTGATAACTCAATGTATGCAGGGATTCGACCAGAGAAATTCCGAATTTCACTCGTTGGCACACCAACTCGTGGAAATACATTGACTGGCGGACATATTGAAGATGTTTCCTACATTGGCGTAAGTACACAGTATGTAGTTGCAATGCCATGGGGCCAAGAACTCATGGTCTTTGAACAAAATGATGACGGAGTCGCACCATTTGATAAAGGTGATGAAGTCGTTATCTCGTGGGAACCAACTTTTACATTTGGTTTACGTGGTGATGAAAATATTGATGCAGGTACTGAGGTAAATCCAGAGGAACCAGCAGAGGAATGAAAATAGGTAAGGCTCGGGTTCCATACCTACTGCTTCTTCCTGGTTTTGCATTCCTATTTACTTTCTTTATCCTTCCAATTATCAACCTTGCACAAACCTCTACTCAAACTCCTGTTGCAGGTGGAGATACTGGAGAATATGAACAAAGCTTTGCATTTAGCAATTACATCAATGCTTTTATAGATAATAGAGAGCAATTTGGACGCTCGTTTCTATATGCAACATTAGCAACAATTTTTGCTCTAGCCATTGCCTACCCGCTGGCATATGCGATTGCATTCAAATCCGGAAAATTCAAGAACATTTTGCTAGTACTTGTCGTTGCACCGTTCTTTACATCATTTTTGCTTCGCACCGTTGCATGGAAGCAGATTTTGGGTGAAGAGGGATTTGTGGTTCCAACTCTGCGCTCTTTACATGTCATTAGCGAGCAGACAACACTTACTTCTACTGCCTTTGCCGTAGTTGCTGGTATGACATATAACTTCTTACCATTTATGACACTTCCTCTCTACGCATCTCTTGAGCGCATAGATCCGCGCACTATTGAGGCATCAGGTGATCTTTATGCCAATGGACTTACAACATTTCGACGAGTAACTGTTCCACTATCCATGCCGGGTGTAGTGGCTGGGACTCTGCTCACATTTATTCCTGCAGCTGGTGACTATGTCAACGCAGCAATTCTGGGAAGCCCTAATACAAAGATGATTGGCAACGTCATCGAGTCGCGATATTTCAAAATTGTTGACTATCCAACAGCGGCCGCCCTCTCCTTCACTCTTATGGCTGCAATTTTGATTCTCGTTACTTTGTATATTCGAAAAGCAGGAACGGAGGAGTTGGTATGAGTCAAAAGTTCAAAGATGCGACTATTCCATCAATTCCAACGAAGGCTCGAATCTCTCGATGGTTCGGCCGTAATATGTTGCGTATCTACATGTTTTTTGGCTTTACATATCTCTTTATTCCTGTTGCCTACACTTTTGCATTCTCATTCAATGATTCAGGAAAGAGTAATCTCATATGGAAGGGATTCACCCTCAGTAATTGGCAGAATCCTTGCGGAGCACCAGAGGTATGTAATGCCCTTGGGAATTCGATCAAGATTGGTTTCTTAGCAACTCTCTTCTCGACAATCCTTGGAACAATGATTGCATTTGCAATTGGTCGCTATAAATTCAAGGGTCGCTCAGGTTCAAACTTGCTTATCTTTTTGCCGATGGCCACTCCTGAAATCGTTCTCGGAGCATCACTGCTCTCACTTTTCCTAGTTTTCAAGATTAATCCTGGTTTCTGGCCGACAGTATTTGCACATGTAACTTTTTGCATCTCATTTGTTGTCGTCACAGTGAAGGCGCGTATTGCCAGTTTGGATCCGCGCTTAGAACAAGCAGCGATGGATCTTTACGCAAATGAATTTGAAACTTTTCGCCGCGTAACACTGCCATTAGTAGCACCTGGTATTGCAGGTGCTGCACTTCTTGCATTTAGTCTTTCTTTTGATGATTTCATCATTACGAACTTTAATTCAGGAACCCTTATAACTTTTCCTAAATTTGTCTATATTTCTGCTGCCCGAGGTATTCCAGCGCAGGCAAATGCGATCGGTTCTGCAATGTTTTTCCTCGCATTAGCCATTGTTATCGCGATTCAACTCGTCAATCGCAAGAAAGCGCGCTAATATTTAGACCTGCCATAACGAAGAACAAGTTTGAATAATTCGGCTTGCGTTATGGGGTAGGACTCCGGAGGACCCGGGCCAACTACGAGTAGATGTGAAGGGGTGATTCCGGTCAAGG
>CAMDHH010000072.1 GCA_945898065.1 Bifidobacterium breve | reverse complement strand
GAACGGTGCGCGAACTAGCGTGGGCAACTCTATCGGTGCGCTAACTATGATTAGACCAGATCCCTCGTGCGGCATCACCGCACTGAACTCCCCCAGGGCAGGAATGCAGCAAGGGTAGGTGCGCTCTGATGGGTGCGCGGGGGATCCCTAAATATCCTTGAAGTTAGTTACTGAAGAATGTTACGAAAGAGAAAGAGGAGAGCTGATGTCACTAGCGTTATATCGCAAGTATCGCCCCTCTATTTTTGCAGATGTTATTGGTCAAGAACATGTAACAACTCCGCTTTCAAATGCGTTGAGTTCTGGAAGTACACACCATGCATATTTATTTAGTGGCCCACGTGGTTGCGGAAAAACTTCGAGTGCACGAATCATGGCGCGCTCGCTCAATTGCGAAAAGGGTCCAACACCAAATCCATGCGGCCAATGTCAGAGTTGTAAGGATTTAGTTGCGAACGGTCCAGGTTCACTCGATGTTATTGAACTAGATGCTGCAACGCACGGCTTAGTAGATGATGCTCGCGATCTTCGCGACAAAGCATTCTTTGCGCCAGTACAAAGTAAGTACAAGATTTATATTATTGATGAGGCACATCAACTTGGGCCAGGTGCTGCAAATGCATTACTCAAAGTTGTTGAAGAACCACCTCCCCACGTTATTTTTATTTTTGCAACAACAGAGCCAGAAAAACTGATTTCAACAATTCGCTCACGTACGCACCATTACCCATTCCGCTTAGTTCCACCTGGAATTTTGACAACACATCTTGAAAAGATTTGTGCATCCGAAGGCGTGGTAGTTGCTAAAGGCGTGCTGCCATTAGTTGTGCGCGCTAGTGGTGGTTCTGTCCGCGATGCACTCTCAATTCTTGGGCAATTACTTGCAGGTGCCGGCCCTGACGGTGTCAGTTATGAAATCGCACTTCAACTCTTGGGATTCACCGATGGCGCGTTACTCGATGATGCAATAGATGCAATTGCAGCCCGAGATGGCGCAACTCTTTTCAAAACTGTTGATCGAGTTATCGAATCCGGACATGACCCACGCCGATTTACAAGTGATTTGCTAGAGCGCCTTCGCGATTTGATGATTGTGGATGCACTCGCTGAAACTAATGCCAATTCAATTTTGCGCGATCTTCCCGATGATCAACTAGAGCGCATGCGCAATCAATCACAACATATTGGCAGTGCAAATCTTTCACGTGCAGCAGATATTGCAGCAGAAGGTCTTACGCAAATGCGCGGTGCAACTGCGCCACGACTTATCTTGGAACTCATCTGTGGGCGCATATTGCTACCCGGTGGCGATACCAGCGAGAGCGGATTACTTTCACGAATTGAACGTTTAGAGCGCGCAGAAAACCTTGCCCCAATGAGCAACTCACAAACTTCAGTAAAGCAATCTCCAACGCCGAACGTCGGCGACTTTAAAGAAGCTTTGCCTAAGTCGCCAAGTAAGGCGGAGGAGATTGCACCTAAAAAAGTAGTAGCAGAAGAGGCAGCGCCTAAAGAAAAAGTAGTAGCAGAAGAAGTCAAGAAGGCACCAGTAAAGGCGAGTGCTGGAATGGATATTGCAGGTCTACGTCGCGTCTGGCCAGATGTAATTGAAGATGTAAAGAAGCGCCGCCGCCTTACATGGTCGCTGCTGAGCGCTAGCGCACAAGTATTAGGGCTCGATGATTCTGCAATCACAATCGGAATCGTCAATGCAGGCGCGCGCGATTCATTTATTCGCTCAGAGTCTGATGTTATTTTGCGCCAAGCATTCGTCGATGTTGTAGGCATAGATCGCAAAATCGAAGTTGTAGTCGATGCGTCGATTAATCCAAATACACCACAAGCACGGGAAACACGCGTTGATGAATCACCGAGTGATGCAGAACAACTCAGTGGGCATGCCTTACTAGCCAAGGAACTTGGCGCACAAATAATTACAGAAGGTAAGTAACGTGAGCGGTATGTATGAAGGTGCTATTCAAGATCTAATTGACTCACTTGGCCGCTTGCCAGGTATAGGGCCAAAGAGTGCACAGCGAATCGCTTTTCATATTTTGCAAACGGATGCCGATGTTGCTGCAGCTCTTGTCGATGCGATTCGTACAGTAAAAGAGCGCGTGAAGTTTTGTACGCAATGCGGAAATGTTTCTGAAGAAACTGAATGTCGAATCTGTCGCGATCCCCGCCGCGATACAACTCAGATTTGCGTTGTCGAAGAGAGCAAAGATGTTATTGCTATCGAGCGCACGCGTGAATTTCGCGGGAAGTATCACGTTCTTGGTGGCGCAATAAGTCCCATTGATGGAATCGGCCCAGAACAACTTCGGATTCGTGAACTGATGGCACGTCTTGCTGACTCCACAATTACTGAAGTTATTTTGGCAACGGATCCCAATCTTGAGGGAGAAGCTACGGCTACCTATTTAGCTAGATTGATAAAGCCACTTGAGATCAAGGTTTCTCGTTTAGCCAGCGGCCTGCCAGTAGGTGGAGATCTTGAATATGCCGATGAGGTCACGCTCGGCCGTGCCTTTGAAGGACGACGTAACGTAGAAGGCTAGTTGTCTCATTATTTGACACGTCTACCATCTCACATTATGAGAAATCCTGAAAAAGGGTTCGCACCATATTCGCGCATGCCTCACTATTAGGACATGGGACTGATCGTTCAGAAATATGGCGGATCCTCCGTTGCCAATGCCGAAGGAATGAAGCGTGTGGCAAACAGGATCGTGGCTGCAAAGCGCGATGGCCACCAAGTCGTTGTCGTAGTCAGCGCAATGGGCGATACAACGGATGAGTTGATTGATTTAGCAAAACAGATCACGCCTATTCCTGCAGGACGCGAACTCGATATGTTGCTTACAGCTGGTGAGCGAATTTCAATGGCACTTCTTGCGATGGCAATTTCAAATCTTGGCCATGAAGCGCGCTCGTTTACTGGAAGCCAAGCAGGAGTAATTACAGATTCATCGCATGGTCGCGCTCGCATTATCGATGTAACACCAGGACGTATTCAAAGCGCACTCAATGAAGGTGCAATTGCAATCGTTGCTGGCTTTCAAGGAATTTCGCAAGATACAAAAGATGTAACAACACTTGGTCGCGGTGGCAGTGACACAACTGCAGTTGCATTAGCTGCAGCACTTGAAGCAGATGTCTGCGAAATTTACACAGATGTCGATGGAGTATTTAGCGCAGACCCACG
>CAMDHH010000071.1 GCA_945898065.1 Bifidobacterium breve | reverse complement strand
TTGGAAGTTTTATTGCCAGGAGATAAAACAGCAGAGAATTCAACACCGGTAGATGCAACTAAATACATTCCACTCGTTGGTCGTATTGCAGCAGGTGGGCCAATTACTGCAGAGCAAGAAGTTGAAGAGACATACCCACTTCCAGAATCTCTCGTGGGTAGTGGTGAATTATTTATGCTCAAAGTTGTTGGCGATTCAATGATCAATGCTGCTATTTGCGATGGTGACTTTGTTGTTATCCGTGCGCAAAAGGATTGCAATAAGGGCGAGATTGTTGCAGCAATGATTGATGGCGAAGCCACTGTTAAAACTTTCTCACGCAAAGATGGTCACATCTGGTTATTGCCAGCTAATGATGACTTCGCGCCAATCAATGGTGATAACTGCGAGATCCTAGGAAAAGTTACAGCGGTCCTTCGTAGCCTTCGCTAATTACTTCACCAGAAGAGACATGAAATCTTCTACGGGGGTCGCCTCAAGTTTTGAGCGGTCCAGACAGAGATCCAAAATCTTTTTCTGCTGATCTGTTGGGAAAATTCTGGCCAAATTAATTTTGAATTTTTCAATAAGTAATGGGATTCCCTCAACGCGACGGCGTGCATGGCCGATTGGATATTCAACAACTTCTTCACCAAAGACAGTGCCATCTGTGCAGGTAATTGTTATTGCATTAGCGATCGAGCGCTTTGATGGGTCGTGGTAATCCACTGTAAATGCAGGATCTTCAACACAGACAATCTTTTCGCGAAGTGCATCAATGCGTGGGTCTGCTGCGATTTCATCTTCGTAATCACGCGCGGTTAGGCGACCAAAAATAAGTGGAACAGCAACCATGTATTGAATACAGTGGTCACGATCCGCTGGATTTCCAAGTGGGCCCTTTTTATCGATGATTCGAATACATGCTTCGTGCGTGCGAATAGTTACCTTTGCGATATCAGCCTCTGTTTTACCTGCAGCCTTCATCTGAGCAAAGAGTGTCATCGCAGCTTCAACTGCAGTTTGTGAATGGAACTCTGCAGGGAAAGAAATCTTGAAGAGAATGTTTTCCATAACATATGAACCGTATGGGCGTTGAAATTCGAAATGTTTTCCACGGAAAAGTGAATCGTAGAAGCCCCAAATCTTTGCAGTCAGCGCACTTGGGTAACCCATTTCACCAACACGAGCCATGAGTGCAAGTCGTACGGCGCGAGATGTCGCATCCCCAGCTGCCCAAGATTTGCGTGAACCTGCATTTGGGAAGTGGCGATATGTGCGAAGTGCTTGACCATCGACCCATGCAAGTGAGACAGCGTTGAGTGTTTGTTCGCGAGTAAGACCCATCATCTGTGAGACAACTGCGGTAGATGCAACCTTGACCAAAATAACGTGATCTAGTCCTACTTTGTTGAATGAATTCTCCAGTGCAATACAGCCTTGTATTTCGTGGGCTTTGATCATTGCCGTTAGGACATCGCGCATAACAAGTTTTTTACCGCTGCCAAATTCAGGGTTTTGAGCAATCCAATCGGCTGTTGCAAGAATTGCGCCGAGGTTATCTGATGGGTGTCCCCATTCAGCGGCTAGCCATGTGTCATTGAAATCTAACCAGCGAATTATTGCTCCAATATTGAAGGCACCTTGTACTGGATCTAAGCGATATTGCGTTCCTGGAACTCGAACACCTTTATCGACAACGATGCCTGGAACAAGTGGTCCCATAAGTTTTGTGCATGCATCGTATTCAAGGGCTTCAAGGCCGCAACCAATAGTGTCCATCAAGCAATTCCATGCAGTCTCATATGCAACATCAGAGTTGATCTGATAATTCAGCGCATAATCAACGATATCGATAATTTCTTTATCGAATTCCTGTGCTGGCCTTGCGATATGTGATGACACGAAAGATTACCTTTTCTTGTAGTTATCGGTTTGAAATAGGGACGAACGCTAAATCTTCTGGGCCTGTGTAATTAGCACTGGGGCGAATTATCTTGTTATCGATGCGTTGTTCAATAACGTGTGCTGACCAGCCTGTTGTTCTAGCGATGACAAATATGGGCGTAAAGAATGAGGTTGGGATTCCCATTTGCTTGTAAGCAACTGCTGAGAACCAATCCAGATTTGGGAACATGTTTTTGACATCCCACATCACAGATTCAATTCGTTCGGCAACCTCGTACAAAGCGGTTGACCCTTGGTCTACTGATAAGTCATGTGCAATCTTTTTGATAATTACATTTCGTGGATCAGAGACTGTATAGACAGGGTGTCCAAAACCAATGACAACTTCTTTATTAGCAACGCGTTCACGGATATCGGCTTCTGCTTGATCTGGATTTTCATAACGCTCCTGAATTTCAAGGGCTGCCTCATTAGCGCCACCATGCTTTGGACCACGTAGTGCACCGATTGCTCCAGTGATTGCAGAAAATAAATCTGAACCTGTTCCGGCAATAACTCGTCCTGCAAATGTGGATGCGTTGAATTCATGCTCTGCGTAGAGAATAAGTGAGGCATGCATGGACTTGACCCAGAGATCACTCGCTGGCTTGCCATGTAATAAATGGAGGAAATGTCCGCCAATCGAATCATCTTCTGTTTCAACGGTAATTCGCTTGCCACCGTTAGCAAAGTGATACCAATAAAGAAGCATTGAAGGCAGGCAGGCAATGAGTTTGTCTGCAATATCGCGCGCACCCTCTATTGAATGGAATTCATTTTCTGGTGTGACGCAACCAAGTGCTGAGACACCGGAGCGCATTACATCCATTGGATGGGCGGTTGCTGGAATTTGTTCCAAAATGGCTTTTACTTGCGCTGGAAGCGAGCGGAGTCCTTGCAATTTCTTTTTATAGACCGCCAATTCAGAGGAAGTTGGAAGCGTGTCATGAATAAGTAGATGTGCTACTTCCTCGAACTCACATTTGGCTGCAAGGTCTGCGATATCAAAGCCTCGGTAATGCAAATCGTTTCCATTTTTACCCACACTACACAGCGCTGTATTTCCTGCTGTAACTCCTGAGAGTGCAACCGATTTCTTTGGCTTGAAATCTGCCATGAGGGAAATGCTCCTTATTTTTCTTCGCGATATTGATCGAGCGCTTTTTCAAATGCGTGATAATTGATGCGCTCGTATAACTCGTCACGACTCTGCATAGATCCAATAACACCTGACTGTGTTCCGTCACGGCGAATAGTTTCGTAGACATTTTCAGCCGCTTTGTTCATTGCTCTAAA
>CAMDHH010000070.1 GCA_945898065.1 Bifidobacterium breve | reverse complement strand
GGAACGATTGCCCAATGATTGAATTAGATGCAGTAAAGGCTGCCGCACTCCATGGACGGTAATCGCGTACTCCTATGGCGTCATGGCCAAACTGATTGGAATGTAGTCAATAGATTCCAGGGTCACTCTGATATTCCGCTCAACGAAGTCGGTCAATATCAAGTAAAGCATGCAGCCGAAATCTTGGCAGGCATGAAACCGACTGCAATTATTTCAAGTGATTTACAGCGTGCAAAATTTACTGCTCAAGCACTCGCTGATCTAACAGGTCTGCAAGTTTCAATCGATGAAAACTTGCGTGAAACAAATGGTGGGCTTTGGGAAGGTAAGACAGGAAAAGAAAATCGTGAAGAAGATTTTCAAAACTTTATTCGCTGGATTGATGGCGAAGATAACCCTGCAGGAACGACAGGGGAGAAGCGAAGCGAAGTAGCAGCCCGAGCAGTAGGCGCAATTCATAAAGCACTTGAGGGAAAAACAAATCAATTATTAGTTGTTGCAACTCACGGTGGAACAGCGCGATGCGTCCTAGGAGATTTACTCAAACTCCCACTAAGTCATTGGGGAGTTATTGGCGGATTATCAAATGCTTCATGGTCAATATTGCAGAGATATCCACGCCAATGGAATTTGATTGAACATAATGCTGGATCAATTCCAGAGCCTGTCTATGGTGAAGAAAGCGGCGCAGCTTCGCCCGAATAGTGCGATTCTAAAATTACGATAGGTTTGCCCTCTCGTAAGTACGGGGCTATAGCGCAGCTGGTAGCGCACCTGCATGGCATGCAGGGGGTCAGGGGTTCAAATCCCCTTAGCTCCACATGGCAGATGTAACAACTATTCCTCGTGGATGGAACGCGACAAATATTCCAGATCTCACCGGTAAGAAATTTATTGTCACTGGTGGAACAAGTGGACTTGGAAAAGAAACTGCTCGCGAACTTATTCGCAAAGGCGCTCATGTCACCATCACTGCTCGCGATGAGCGCAAGGGTGAGGCAACATATGTTGAACTAGGGAAAGAGCGAGTCTCATTTTCGATTGTGGATCTGACTTCATTGAAATCGATTCACTCTTTTGCATCAACTATTACCCACAATTTTGACGTTCTTATTCTCAATGCTGGAATTATGGCCACGCCACTGAAGACAACTGAAGATGGTTTTGAATTGCAGCTTGGCACAAATCATTTGGGTCACTTTGCACTTGCGGCTCTATTGAGAAATAGAGTCCAAGAGCGCATTGTCAGTGTTGCAAGCCAAGCGCACCGCCTTGGAAATTTTGGTGATGGAACTAAGGAAACAATTAGAGATCGCGCGTTAGCAAAAGGTGAATACAAACCTTGGGGTGCATACGGTGCGAGCAAATTAGCAAACTTACTTTTTACAAATGAATTACAGCGCCGCTCAATTAGAAATGATTGGAACATCAATGCATATGCTGCCCATCCCGGATGGTCTGCAACGAATTTGCAAAATGTTTCACCGCAGATGCGTGGAGCTACTTTAGAATCACGAGTTACCGGTGGTATGAATTCTCTCTTTGCTCAATCCTCATCTCGAGGCGCACTCCCAACGCTATGTGCTGCTACATATCCAGGTTTAGTAGGGGCTTCATATATTGGCCCAGATGGCTTGATGGAGATGCGCGGATTTCCAAAACTAACCCGCGGGACATCACTTTCATATGATCAATCACTTGCTGCAAATTTATGGTCAGTAAGTGAAGAACTAACTGGCATTACCTGGGCATAAAGCCCGATAAACTCACCTCATGTCCACAACGCAAGGCAATGAAGAGCGCGAACACGCTGCTTATGACTTTGCCTACGTGCAAGAAAAGTGGCTACCTGTTTGGGATGAACTCACTCCCTTCAAATCAGGTCGCGCCGATGATCCCCGTCCAAAGAAATATGTATTGGATATGTTTCCTTATCCTTCAGGTGATTTACATATGGGCCACGCAGAGGCATATGCACTCGGCGATGTAATTGCGCGGTACTGGGTTCAAAAAGGTTTCAACGTTATGCACCCAATCGGTTGGGATGCATTTGGACTTCCTGCAGAAAATGCTGCGATAAAGCGAAATGAAGATCCGCGTATTTGGACGTATGAAAATATTGCAACGCAGAAAGCGTCGATGCGACGTTATGCATGTTCATTTGATTGGGACCGAGTATTCAACACCTGCGATCCTGAGTATTACCGCTGGAATCAATGGTTATTCCTCAAACTTCATGAACGCGGATTGGCATATCGCAAAGATTCTGCAGTCAACTGGTGTCCAGGGTGTCAGACTGTACTTGCTAATGAGCAGGTAGTTGCAGGCCTATGTGAGCGCTGCGATAGCGCTGTAACAAAGAAGAAATTGAATCAGTGGTATTTCAAGATTACGGATTACGCAGATCGCTTACTCGATGACATGCAACAACTTGAAGGCCTCTGGCCTGAGAAAGTTCTTACTATGCAGCGCAACTGGATTGGCCGCTCAACTGGTGCCAATGTGCAATTCGTTATCGAAGGCCGCAAAGAACCAATCTCTATCTACACAACGCGTCCCGATACTTTATACGGCGCAACATTTATGGTTGTCGCAGCGGATTCAGAACTTGCTGCCGAACTTGCAGCAGGTACAACTGCAGAAAAAGATTTCAAGGCATATGTTGAAAAGATAAAAGCAGATAGCGATATCGATCGCCTTGCAACCGATCGTCCTAAGAGTGGTGTCTTCTTAGAGCGCTATGCAATCAATCCAGTAAATGGAGAAAAACTACAAATTTGGGCAAGTGATTATGTGCTTGCAGATTATGGAACAGGCGCGATCATGGCCGTTCCAGCACATGATCAACGCGACTTAGATTTCGCACGTGCAATGAAATTACCAGTTCGAGTCGTTGTTGAAACTGGCGAAGAAGATCCAAGTGAAACAGGTATTGCAACCGTAGGCGATGGCACTGTCGTAAATTCTGGCTCACTCAATGGCTTGAATAAGGCTGATGCAATTGCTGCAATCAATGCCCAACTTGAAAAAGATGGTCTTGGAAAATCAGCACGAAATTATCGTTTGCGCGATTGGTTGGTTTCACGCCAGCGTTATTGGGGCACACCCATTCCAATTATTCATTGCGAAAAATGTGGCGAAGTAGGAGTTCCAGAAAGCCAACTTCCACTTACGCTTCCCGATGCAGCAGGTCTTGATCTCAAACCAAAGGGAACATCACCGCTAGGGGCTGCAAC
>CAMDHH010000069.1 GCA_945898065.1 Bifidobacterium breve | reverse complement strand
CGCCTGAGCAATGATGCAATCAATCAAGCGGTAACACTGATGCATGGTGCTCGATTAGATTTTGTATCTCCCTATCCACGACAGATTGCACAGAGCTTTGCTGAGCGATTAATTCAACCCTTGCTGCAATGGTCTTGGCTCACAACTGTGCCACTCCGTTATGCCGAGAGCTCAGGTCAAAAGTCTATGGCTGTTGCTAATGGACAGTTCTTCGTAGTGCGTCGTTCAGCCTTTGATTCAATCGGTGGATACCAATCTGTAAAGCACGCCGTCATCGACGATGTTTTCTTGGCACGTGAGTTAGTTAAGAACGGATCATCGGGCACTGTGATCAATGGTTCAGATATTGCCCAGACCCGTATGTATGCATCGTGGAGTGAAATCAAAGCTGGATATGGAAAATCTCTTAACCAGGCTTTCGGATCAATTGTTGGCGCAATCTTTGTTGTTGCTTTTCTCATTGCAACCAGCATCGCTCCATTAATTCTGGGTCTTCTTGGCAATCCTTACGGCTGGCTTGGTTTTGCTGCAATTGTTGGTACTCGCGTGCTGAGTGCAATTAAGAGCCGCGGGAAAGTACTAGATAGTGTGTTGCATCCAATATCTGTTCTTGCACTGATTTACCTGATTGTTTACTCATACTTAAGGCGCGGAAGTATCCAATGGAAGGGTCGCACAGTATGAAGATCGTTGTGATTGGCGCAGGCATGGGCGGAATGACCGCCGCTGCTCGTTTATCACGCGGTGGACATGAAGTTGTTGTCTATGAAGCATCTGATCAAGTCGGCGGAAAATGTAGGACCGAATGGATTGGCAAAGTCGCCTTTGATACCGGACCATCATTATTAACACTGCCAGCTGTTTATAGAGATTTCTTTCAGCGCACCGGCAAACCTATGGGACTTGTCTGTCCTATTGAATCCGTAACTCCATCTTTTGATTACCGCTTTGCAGATGGCAGCAACGTTAAGTTTTCAAATCTCTCACGCAAAGAAACGTTAGATGCAATCACATCTAGCTTTGGCGCAGAGAGCGCTACTCAGTGGGATCGAATCATGAAGCGTGCGGAACGCATGTGGGATGTGAGCCGCGTTCCCTTTGTTGAATCTGAACTCAAATCTCCGCTGTCTCTAATGAAACGCATTACCTTTCTGCGCGATATGAAAATCATTGCGCCATGGAAGACGTTGCGCCAGCTTGCTGATGAAATCCTGAAAGATCAACGTCTCCGTTTCATTATGGATCGCTATGCCACATATAGCGGTTCTGATCCTCGCAAAGCCCCTGCAGTACTTTCGACAATTGCATTTGTCGAAGAAAGCTTTGGTGCCTGGCATGTGAAGGGCGGGCTAGGAAATCTAACAACCACGGTGCACCAAAGGGCAGTAGATGTTGGCGTCACCTTCCACCTGAACTCCCCCGTTGCCAGTATTCAAACAACTGGAAACAAAGCCTCCGGTGTTGTTTTAGCAGATGGAACAATCGTTGCAGCAGATGCTGTCATTGCAAATGCTGATGCTTCACTTGTCTATAACAAGCTAATCACCGGACATAAGCGCGCACTCAAGAAAGCCCGCAAGAACATTAAAAACGCTGATGTGTCCGTTGCCGGCTTCTCATTACTACTAGGCATGCGCAAAGACCCAGAACAGGTTCTTAATCACCACACAATACTTTTTCCAGAAAACTATGACGCTGAATTTGATGCAATCTTTAATGCAGGCAAGCCTGTAGAAAAGCCAACGATCTATATTTGCGCTCCTCAAGATGAATTAATGACCAAGGATGAGAATCTTGAGGGTTGGTTCGTTCTTGTTAACGCTCCAACCCATGGGCAGTTCGACTGGAGTAACAAAGAGTTTTCTACCAAGTATGCCAACAGCATCATCGATCAAATTGAAGCTCGTGGAATATCAGTGCGTGATCGACTTGAGTCGTTAACAATTAGAACCCCTGCAGATTTAGAAGCAGCAGTTCGCGCACCAGGTGGTGCAATCTATGGAACTTCTAGTAATGGAGCTCGCGCAGCTTTCATGCGCGCTAAGAATCGCTCTCCCATTAAAGATTTGTATTTAGTTGGTGGATCTTCCCACCCTGGAGGCGGATTGCCACTTGTTGGAATAAGTGGAGATTTAGTTACGGAAGCAATCGGCTACGAGAAAAACGCACGACACTAACAAAACTATAAATTTGAAGGACCAAGAATGCGATCGAAAGCTCTGTTGCACCAGGCATATCTAGTTGATTTAGAATCAAAACAATAAACAAGAAACTTGCACGCACTGGACGTTCTGCTGGTGTGACAACACCGATATCGCTCACCCCAAGTGAGACTAGCTTTGCTCGGGCATACTCTTGAAAAGCTGCCACAGACCACAAGGTAATTGGAATCCAGGCCGGGACGCCTATGGCATAGAGGGCATAGAACCACAGTGCTTCGCTGATGCGATCAACTACTGAATCCAGGGTTGCTCCGAACTTGCTTTCACGGTGCTGGAAAATCGCAACGCTTCCATCAATGCCATCGCAGAACAGTGAAAATACTAAGAAAAGGATCGCCCAGGCTGTTTGCGCAGTTACAGCGGTAGCAACCGCTCCTAATAATCCAAGCAAGGTAAGTGCGTTAGGAGATATACGAAGCAGCGTGCAGATCAAACCAAAGCGGTAAGAAATATTAAGCCAAGCACCAACGATGCCCGTTGTTTCGGCATCACTATGCAAAGAACTCCACTTTGCCTTGAATTCATCTTTGCTAAGCATTCAGGTTCCTATAAATTTCTTGAGTCGCAGTAGAGCTATTCATTGTGTAAAAGTGTAATCCCGGAGCCCCTGCCGCCAATAGTTGTTGGCATAGTGATGTTGCTATCTCAACGCCTAATGCGCGCACGGCAGCAGAATCATTTTCGACCTTTGCGAATGCATCTGCGATCTGTGCAGGAATCGGCGTCCCACCAAGTTCAGCCATACGGTGGAGCAGCTTCACATTTGTCACAGGCAAGATGCCAGGAATGATGACTAGCTTTGAACCACGTTCTGCAAGACGGTCAACTAATTGTGTGTAGCGATCTGCTTCAAAGAAAAATTGTGTTGTAGCAAATGTTGCACCTAGCTCTTCTTTGCGTATGAGCACATCGATATCTCTTTCAAAATCACCTTTAGAGGCTGGATGCCCATCTGGAAAAGCTGCAACACCAATTGTGAATCCACCAAACTCATCGGCTAATTGAACTAACTCATCTGCATGATTGAGACCGCCAGGTGTAGGTGTCCATGGCGCACTAGGTCCACCAGTTGGGTCTCCACGAAGTGC
>CAMDHH010000068.1 GCA_945898065.1 Bifidobacterium breve | reverse complement strand
CAGCTCAACACCGTAAAGTTCTTCGCACGCAATGCCATGAATGAAGTTCAAGAAGCTCGTGCAAAAGTTGCTACCTTCCTGAACCAAAAGCCAGATCAAATCACTTTAGTTCGCAATACAACTGAGGCAGCAAGTACAACAATGCGCGGATTTCCTTTCAAAGCAGGCGATGAAGCAATAGTCCTTGATCATGAATATGGCGCCGTGATGTATGCGGTAAAGCGCGCAGTTGAAGCTGCCGGCGGAAAGATGATTGAAATTGTCGTGCCACGCCTTGCAACTGATGAAGAAGTTGTGGCTCTCGTTGAAGCAGCGCTAACTCCTCGCACAAGAATGTTTGTAGTTGACCATGTAACTTCTGCAACTGCTCGCACATTTCCAGTTCAAGCTCTGAGTGATCTTTGCCGTGAACGCGGTGTTGCAATTGCAATTGATGCCTCCCACACACCTGGAAACTTTGAATTAGATCTTGATAAGTTAGATGCAGATTTTTGGTTTGGCAATCTTCACAAATGGGCATCTGCTCCACTTGGTTGCGGTGTGTATAGAGTTGCAGTCCGCTGGCATGGAGCTATGCGCCCGCTTATCGTTTCGTGGCAAGATCACGAAAACTATCCACTTCCTTGGGACATGCTTGGAACAGTTGACCTCAGCGCTTGGCTTGCCGCCCCTGCTGCAATTAATTTCTATTCCGAAATCGGTTGGAAGAGAGTTCGCGCCGCTAATATTGCTCGCATGCGTTATGGCCGCGATTTAGTGATGGCTGAACTTGGTGTTGGAAAAGATGAATTACGCGAAGAAGAGTTGCCGCTAGGTGTTATTCCTCTTCACAAAATGGATGGCGGCCGAGATGGTTGCATTGCGCTACAGCGTCGTTTCGCAGAAGTACATAAAATCGAAGTACCCATTACAACAGCATGCAATCAATATTTCATGCGCATCTCAGGCCAGCTATATAACACTCCTGCTGACTATGAGGCACTTGTTGTAGCGGTGCGCAAAGAGCTCAAATAACCATGGGTATTTCTGAAAAAGATTTAGCCCTTTTAGAAGAGATTCAAACCCGTACTCTTTGGCTCACTGTTCGCATGATTGATTATGCAAATCATGATCGCCCAAATACAGATGGAATCAAAGTAGGTGGACACCAGGCATCAAGTGCTTCGATGATTTCAATATTGACTTCACTCTATTTTCATCATCTCGATGCCAACGATCGAGTAAGTGTGAAGCCGCACTCTTCCCCTGTTTTCCATTCAATTCAATACTTACTTGGAAACTTAGATAAGAAGTACCTCACCTCACTTCGAAGCGCTGGCGGATTACAAAGTTATCCATCACGTACAAAGGATCCAGATACTGTTGATTTTTCTACTGGCTCTGTTGGTCTTGGCGCTGCTGCTCCGCTATTTGCCGGAGTTACTCGTCGCTATGTTGATGCTCACTTTGGTGCTCGTCCACATTCACGCTTTATCGCCCTCATCGGTGATGCCGAATTAGATGAAGGAAACATTTGGGAAGCAGTAGCAGATCCTGCAACAGATGGTGTTGGAAATGTTATGTGGGTTGTCGACTTCAATCGTCAATCATTGGACCGCGTGATTCCAGGTATTCGTATTGCGCAATGGCGCGCACAATTTGAGGCAGCTGGTTGGCACGTAGCTGAAGTCAAATATGGTTCTAAACTCAAGAAGGCTTTTGCAGTTGCCGGCAGTGAATCTTTCAAGCAATGGTTTGACGATATTCCTAACGAGCAATACCAATCTTTGTATGGTCAGAAGATTGAAGAACTACGTGCACGTTTTCTAGATGGTGCCCCAAAGGGAGTTGAAGAACACCTCAAGCGATATAGCGATACTGAACTCTTTGAAATTCTTAGCGACCTTGGTGGTCACAATATTGAATCCCTTGTTGAAACATTCCAAGAATGCGATGCAGAGACCGCTCGTCCAAGTGTTGTATTTGCATACACAGTAAAGGGTTGGGGACTGCCGATGGCAGGAGACCCACGTAATCACTCAGCGCAGATGTCTACTGAACAAATCAATGTATTGCGCAAAGAATTAGGACGCACGCCAGAAAATGAATGGGATGGCTTTGATCTAACAAGTGATGCAGGCAAATTCCTCGCTCTTCGCAGCGCAGAACTCAAACGCCCCGACCCTCTTGCCCAGATCAATGCAGTAATTCCAATAACAACAAATGTGAAGAGCACTGGAACTATTTCAACTCAGGAAGTTTTTGGTCGAGTCCTTAGCGAGATAAGTCGGGATGAAGCAATTCGTCCATATCTTGTAACTACAGCGCCCGATGTTGCAACATCGACAAACCTTGGTGGATTCATCAATCGCACTGGTGTATTTCACCCTAAAGAATTACGTCGCTGGAATGAAGATCCAATTCTCAAATGGGCTGAAGGTCCAACTGGCCAACACATAGAACTTGGCATTAGTGAGATGAATTTGTTCATGCTCCTTGGAATGCTCGGACTTTCATATGATCATTCCAATCAACCACTTATTCCAATTGGTACCGTCTATGACCCATTTGTATTACGCGGTCTTGACGCCTTTATTTATAGTGTTTATTCAGGTGCGAAATTTATTATTACTGGAACTCCATCAGGTGTAACACTTGCACCAGAAGGTGGCGCACATCAATCAACAATTACGCCATCTGTTGGAATGGAATTACCAGGTGTTGTTCTCATGGAACCGGCATATGCTCAAGCACTTGATTGGATGCTCTGTGATGCAATCGCACACGTTGCGGGTAGCAAGAGTGATACAACTCCTGATTTGCGACCAAGTGAACTCGCCTTTTATTTCCGTCTAACAACTCGCCCCATTGATCAAACACCTTTCAATGATGCGCGCGATCGTTTAGGTGAAGCCCTTCTTCGCTCACAAGTATTAGCTGGGGCTTATCGATTAGTAGATGGGCGCAATACTGCTGGTGTAACAATTGAAGATACAAATGCACCTGTTGTTCACCTCGTTGGAACAGGTGCGGTTATGCCTGAAGTATTAGAGGCTGCAAAAGAATTAGCAAGTGAAGGAGTTATCGCACACGTTGTAGATATAACTTCACCTGGTCGCTTGTATGGCAGTTGGCAGCGCACTTTGAAACAAGGAATTCGCACTGCAAGTACTCCATCTTTTCCTGGTGCACTTCGTCCAATATTTACAGAGCGCGCACCAATTGTTTCAATTCATGATGGTGCATCACATGCAATGGCATGGCTTGGTTCAGCATTAGGTATGCCACAAGTTGCTATGGGCGTAGATACATTCGGTCAATCAGGAACAATTCAAGATCTTTATAAGATTCATGATCTTGATGCAGGTTCAATCGTCAACGGCGCATTAGCAGCCCTTAGTTTGAATGTGTAGACTACCTA
>CAMDHH010000067.1 GCA_945898065.1 Bifidobacterium breve | reverse complement strand
GATGCAGGTTGGTATCCACATACGCATCAAGTTGGCCAGACAGGAAAAACTGTTAGCCCGCAGCTCTACGTTGCATGTGGAATCTCTGGAGCAATCCAACACCGCGCAGGCATGCAGACAAGTAAGACAATTGTGGTCGTCAATAAAGATGCTGAAGCGCCAATATTTGATATCGCTGACTTTGGCGTAATCGGTGATCTCTTTGCCGTGCTGCCCAAGGCAACGGAAGGCGTTATCGCGCGCAAGTCCTAGACTTAGCACCATGTCTTCCATCTATCTCGACCATGCGGCAACTACACCGATGCTCGATTGTGCAATTGATGCGATGACTACTGCGCTCTCAAAATTAGGTAACCCATCAAGTTTGCACACACCTGGTCGCAGCGTTCGCAAAGATATTGAAGAGGCGCGCGAAGTAATTGGTCGCGAAGTTGGCTCACTTGCATCCGAAATCATTTTTACTGGTTCAGGCACTGAAGCAAATAACATTGCTCTCAAAGGACTATTTTGGAAGCGTCGAGTAGAGGGACGCAATGTAGTTCTCATCTCTGCAATTGAGCACCACGCAATTATCGATCCAGCACAGTGGTTAGCAACCCACGAAAAGGCTGAAGTAATCGAGATTCCTGTAACAAATGATGGAGTAATCGATTGCGCTTTTGTAGAAGAATTCCTTGCAAAGCGAGCAGATGAAGTTGCCCTCATTGCAGTCATGCATTCAAATAATGAAACTGGAGTTTTGCAACCTATTTCCACCTTGGTAAATCTTGCAGGCGATATTCCCGTGCATTGCGATGCTGTTCAAAGTTTTGGAAAAGTTCCACTTTCATTTTCAGAACTCGGTCTGACATCACTGACGTTGAGTGCACATAAAATTGGTGGGCCGCTAGGAATAGGTGCACTCGTGCTCAAGCGCGGAATTGAAATCCCCGCGCTATTACATGGTGGGGGACAAGAGCGCGAAATTCGAAGCGGAACGCTCAACACTCCATCAATCGTTGCATTTGCAACCGCAATTGCATCACATCAATATCTATCTGATGCAGTTACAAAATTACGCGACTTTTTCATCTCAAGTGTTCAGGCACTTTTACCTGATGCAATTCTCAATGGCGCGAAATCTGCTCGACTTCCAGGAATCGTAAATTTCACTTTTCCGGGAACACAAAGTGACACTCTTCTTTTGCTCATGGATAGCGCTAATGTTTCTTGCTCAACAGGATCAGCGTGCAGTGCAGGCGTGCATGAAGCCAGCCATGTCTTATTAGCTATGGGACATACTGAAAAAACAGCACAATCTTCTTTACGTTTCTCACTCGGTGCATCGACTACACAGAGCGATATTGATTACGTTTTGTCAGTACTTCCTGATGTGATTGCTCGTGGACGGGCGGCAAATCTTTCATGAAACTAATTGCAGCAATGAGTGGTGGAGTTGATTCAGCAGTTGCTGCTGCCCGCGCTGTTGAGGCGGGACACGAAGTAATTGGCGTGCATTTAGCGCTATCTGCTAATCCGCAGAAATATCGCTCAGGTGCGCGAGGTTGTTGCACGATTGAAGATTCACATGATGCGCGTCGCGCAGCCGATGTCATTGGTATTCCTTTCTATATCTGGGATATGGCCGAAGAATTCCATGATGGAGTCGTCGAAGATTTTCTTGCTGAATATGCACAAGGTCGTACTCCCAATCCCTGCCTGCGCTGTAATGAAAAAATAAAGTTTGCAGCTGTCTTAGATCGTGCGAGAGCCATGGGATTCGATGGTGTTGTCACTGGTCACTATGCACGTACTGAAATAACTCCAGAGGGCAAGACCCTGCATCGTGCAATTGATATCTCCAAGGATCAGTCTTACGTGCTCTCAGTTCTCACTGTTGAACAAATTGCTGGTGCGATATTTCCATTAGGAGATACAACAAAAGTAGATATCCGCAAAGAGGCAGCAGAGCGCGGTTTAGCAGTTGCAGAAAAACCAGATAGTCACGATATTTGTTTTGTTCCATCGGGTGATAACGCAGGATGGTTGCGCGATCGATTAGGAAGTGAAACGGGACCAATCGTAGATCAGAGCGGCACAAAGATTGGCGAGCACAAAGGTGCATACACATACACAATTGGTCAGCGAAAAGGATTAGGTCTCACGGTGCCAACTGTTGATGGATCTCCTCGCTTCGTTCTAAAAATCGAACCTGTCTCAAATACTGTCGTAGTTGGTTCGCGCGAAGAATTAGCTATTACATCTATGAAAGGTGAGCGCCCTGTGTGGTGTGGAGCCGCAGTTACATCTACACCGACACGAGGTTTTGTACAGATTCGCGCACACGGACAAGCACTGCCATGCACTTACTTCTTTGATGGAACAAACTTGCATGCGCAATTAGATGAAGCTCTTTTAGGATTAGCAACTGGTCAAGCGATGGTTATTTACGATGGTGATCGCGTCGTTGGCTCAGCAACAATTTGTGAGACTAACTAGTGAGCAACACAGCAAGACATCGAATCGATGAACTCACTAATGAGATTCGTGAGCATCAGTTCAAGTATTACGTCTTAGATAAGCCAACAATCACAGATGCTCAATTCGATGCCCTGCTCGGCGAATTATCTCAACTTGAGAGCAAACATCCAGAGCTATTAGCACCAGATTCTCCCTCTCTCAAAGTTGGCGGGGGATTCTCAACTCAGTTTGAACAACGCGATCACATTGAAAAGATGATGAGTTTGGATAATGTTTTTGACCTAGACGAACTTGCTTCTTGGTTTGATCGCGTTGAAAAAGAGATTGAGAAACCTTCCTATCTATGTGAGCTCAAAGTAGATGGTCTTGCTATCAACCTGACTTATGAAAATGGTCAATTAGTTCGTGGTCTCACACGTGGTAACGGTGTAACTGGTGAAGATGTAACGCTGAATGTAAAGACCATAAAAGTATTGCCACATCAACTCAGCGGAAAAGAAATCCCATCCCTTATTGAAGTTCGTGGTGAAGTCTTCTTTCCACTCGCTGCATTCAATGAACTCAATGAATCCTTAGAAGAGGCCGGTAAGGCGCTCTTTGCTAATCCGCGAAATGGCGCTGCAGGTTCCCTTCGTCAAAAAGATCCACGAGTTACAGCTTCGCGCCCATTGAGTTTGGTAGTTCATGGAATCGGAGCGCGAGAAGATATTTCATTCGACTCGCAAAGTGATGCGTATGGTTTGCTTGCAAAACTTGGTCTTCCAACGAGTGAGCGGTTCAAAGTCTGCTCAACACGGGCCGACGTTGAAAAATTCATCTCTTATTACAACGAGCATCGCCACGATGTGGAACATGAAATAGATGGCGTAGTTATCAAAGTAGATTCAATCGCATCTCAAGAAAAACTTGGTTTCACATCTCGTGCACCAAAATGGGCTATTGCATATAAGTACCCACCTGA
>CAMDHH010000066.1 GCA_945898065.1 Bifidobacterium breve | reverse complement strand
TAGGATTTCGAGAGTCTCGATAAATAAGGTAATCTACGCAAGCCGTTACAAACCCTTGGCGGGTTGCCCGAGCGGCCAATGGGAGGGGACTGTAAATCCCCCGGCTCTGCCTTCGAAGGTTCAAATCCTTCACCCGCCACCAGTTCTTTACTTCAAACCTAGCCAAGTTAAAGTGATGACTATAAGATTTTCGAATGAGCGAACCTATTTCGGATAGTGACGCTAGTAAATGTCCTCTCCATGAGATTCGTAAAGTACCAATTGATGGAACACCTCTAAGCCCTTCTGCCATATTCGATCATTGGCGTAAGGAAGGCGCTGCAACGCCATTGGAATATGAGGATGGCCATCAAGGTTTCGTTGTCACACGATATGAATTAGCGAAACTAATCCTTGAAGATAAACGTTTCAGTCAAAAACCAATCAGAATACCTTTACATCATATTAATCGTGAAGAGGCTGCACCTGGTATCAACATCGTCGATGGCGAGCTCGCAACGGCGAGTGATCTAGACCCAGGGAATTTGCTGTTTTTAGATGGCGAACAACACCTAAAGATTAGGCGAGCGGCTACTAGTCGTTTTTCAGTTCGATCAGCAAAGGGATACGAATCTGATATCAAAGCAATAGTTTCCAGACAGATTAAAAACTTAATCGCCCAGGGCTCACCAGTTGATCTAAGCGAACACTATTCTGAGCCAATTTCTGCAGCCGGTCATGCTCGCGTTCTTGGAATTCCTGATTTTCTTTTTGGTGATTATGAAAGATTATTTGTTGGAAAATCTGAAGAGAGTGAAAAAATTGAATATTTGAGAAGAGTTCTAGCTTTCAAGAAAGAGTCCCCTACAGATGATCTCCTGAGTGATCTAGTAAAATCAGAACTTCTGGAAAACGAAATAGAAGGTCTAACTCTTTCATTAATGGTTTCTGGAAGAGATAACGTTGCTTACATGATTTCTACAGGAATTGTGGCTCTTCTAAAGCATCCAGATCAACTTCAGGCACTGCGGGATAACCCAGCACTAATTGATGGAGGGGTTGAAGAATTACTACGTATCAGTGCAGTTTTCCTAACGATGTTCCCTCGAACTGCAATGGAAGATGTTGAAGTCGGCGGGGTGAAAATATCCAGTGGTCAATCGGTCTCTGTCTCTGCTGTAGCGGCAAATTATGATGAAAGACAGTATCCGGATCCGTATCGATTTGATTTAACTCGTGATGCATTTGGTCATTTGGGTTTTGGTAATGGACTTCATGGCTGCCTTGGCCAGCAAGTAGCTCGCATAGAGATTAAAGAAGGAATTATGCAATTGCTTCAGGCATTACCTACTTTGAAATTAGTGCATGCTGAACAAGAGGAACCAATGCCTTTTTACCATCCTGTTGCTGCCTATCAAGTTGGTGAGGTTATTATCGCGTGGGAGTAACCCCAAAGTATTGATCGCTATTTTGAGGTGGATCTTGCACGTGCCGCACGTGCTAAAAACAATGCGAATACAAGCGCCACAACGATTCCCGTGTTTACGCCCATTTCCATGAGTGCTCGATTGAAATATTCCGTTGTCTTCTCTTTTTCCATAGTAAGTGATGCTCCGACAGTAAGAATATGTCGAACTGCAGCAATAACGCCGATAATCAAGAAGTTATCTAATTGGAAAACTCCATCTGTAAATCGCACGATAACGGTGCGCATAATTTCTAGAATAATTACAACAAACAAAATGTCATTAATTCCTTGAATCATTCCCAATGGGAAAAAGGGACGAGTTTCAATGAGGCGTAGCAGGGTGTAACCAGCAGCTAATACAGAAATTATAAAGAGTACGATTCCGAGAAAGCCGTGCAAAATATCTTCAAGTTTATCGATAAAAGTCACAGGGATAAGGGACTCATCACCTGTTAGTAGACCCTTTACTGATTTGTACTTCATCGCAACCACCCTTGTTTGGAATACCTAAGGGTAAGTGCAGGTTTGGGTTCTTGCAAGATTTTGTACGATTTCTATTGTTTCGTGTTGGTGTAGCAAATAGAGTTCACTCATGGAATATCGTCGCCTCGGCTCATCAGGAATGTATGTCTCAGAGATTTCTTACGGAAATTGGATTACTCACGGTAGCCAAGTGGAGCAAGACGCAGCTATCAAATGTGTAAAGACAGCACTTGATGTAGGAATTACTACCTTTGATACAGCCGACGTTTATGCAGCTACCCGCGCCGAAACCGTGCTTGGTAAAGCGCTCAAAGGCGTACGTCGCGAATCCTATGAATTATTTACAAAAGTTTATGGCGGTACTGGCCCAGGAAAAAATGATCGCGGACTATCGCGCAAACACATCATGGAATCTGCACACGCATCTCTGAAGCGCTTGAACACAGACCATATTGATCTCTACCAAATGCACCGCTTTGATTTTGAATCACCACTCGAAGAATCACTTCAGGCATTTGATGATCTTGTGCGTCAAGGCAAAGTGAATTACATAGGATTTTCTGAATGGGATTCTTCTCAAATCGGTCAAGCACTAGATATTCAGAAGAAATATAACTGGACACGTTTTGTTTCCAGCCAGCCCCAATACTCAATGCTCTGGCGCGTAATTGAAAAGGAAGTTGTTCCCTTATCTATCGAAGAAGGAATCGGCCAGATAGTTTGGTCTCCAATTGCACAAGGCGTATTGACTGGAAAATACTTGCCAGGAAAGAAAGTGCCAGCAGGATCTCGCGCCAGCGATAAGAAATCGGGAGCAGGCCATATTTCTCGATGGATGCGCGATGATGTTCTTACCGCTGTTCAAAAACTACGACCAATTGCAGAAAGTGTTGATCTCTCGATGTCACAACTTGCACTTGCATGGGCGCTACAAAATCAGAATGTTTCATCTGTAATCATGGGTGCTACAAAGCCATCTCAGGTAAAAGAAAATGCAAAAGCCTCTGGGGTAAAACTTGAGAAAGATGTTATGGCTGCTATTGATAAAGCGCTCACTGGACTTCCTGAATACGACCCTAAAAAGAATGTCAGCCCAAATCCACGTTCTTAGGAATTAACATAATCGGCAAGTGCCTTACGTTCATTTTCGATTTCATTTATGCGAGCCTTTACGACATCGCCAATAGAAACTATAGAGAGTAGTTCTCCGCTCTCTGAAACCACAGGAATGTGGCGAATCCTGCGTTCTGTCATCACCGTCATCAACTCGGCAACTGTGGAATTTTCTGTGCATGTGATTACCTCGACCGTCATGAGATCGCGTACTCGCATACCAATGAGTTGGTCGAGTTTTCCTGGCATTGCGCGAACCACATCTCTCTCTGAAACAATTCCATCAATTTTCTTTCCATCAGGGGATACGACCAGTGCGCCAACATGATGAGTATTGAGAGAATTGACTAAGTCGTGAACGCTTGCACTTGAAGAAATTGTTTCAACTTTCTTACCTGAAATCAGTGTTGTTATCTTCATGGTGCCCCATCCCTTGAAAAGTGATTGACCTAGATACTGCTCCTAAGAGGCATGGGAAGCAATGATTCGCCCCTAGGGGCACCTAGAGAAGAGAAAAAACTACGCTCAAACTCTCAACTTATACTTCAAGACGTAACCATTTCGTTATCTGAGAATACTTGCAAATACTCATCAGTAGCCTAAATTGGGAGGGTTACCAGGGTCGTGCCCCCCACTACCTGATGACCTTTCGAAAGCTCAACTCTAGAGAAATGGAAGAAAATGTCAGATACAGAAAAAGGCATTTCCCGTCGTTCAGTACTTAAAGGTACTGCAGTAGGCGGTATCGGATTAGCAGCA
>CAMDHH010000065.1 GCA_945898065.1 Bifidobacterium breve | reverse complement strand
ATTAGTAGATCAAAGCGATGAACCAAATCCACTTAGTGATGACGAACTAGTTGCACTCGTTGTTCAACTCTTTTTTGCAGGCTTCGAAACCACCGAAGGCCTGATCGGAAACTTGATTATTGCTTTAGCAAAACATCCCGATCAATTAGCAAAATTACGGGCTAATCCTGATTTGATTGCAAATGCAGTAGAGGAAGTGTTGCGCTTTGATTCGTCAATTCTCAAACAATCTCGCGTTGCTAGCGAAAATCAAGATTTTGGCGGGCAGGCAATCAAAAAAGGCGATTACATGCATTTTATGATCGCTGCTGCCAATCATGACTCTGCTCGATTTAGCGATGCCCATACTTTTGATGTTGAGCGCGACGATGTGGGACATGTGAGCTTTGGCCACGGAATACATTTTTGCATCGGAGCCCCACTTGCAAGACTCGAGGCACGTATTGCAACACGAGCACTATTAGAGCGCTTATCCCGAATAGAAATACTGGAGCCAGCCCCTGTTTATCCGGAATTATTCGCCGTGCGCAAACCCTTACATCTTTGGATTAGAAATATTTAGAAACGGTATAAACGCTTCGCATTTCCATTACAGATAAGTGCTTGTTCAGATTGGCTGAGTGTTCCAATGTATTCGCGCATAAACTCAATAATTGTTGCATACGAAGTGAAAAGACGATCAACAGGCCAGTTAGAACCTAGGACACAACGCTTCGGACCAAATGCCTCAAGTGATGCCTCTGCCCATGGGCGCAGCGATTCCTTGCTAAATTGAGGATCTGTCATTGGTAATCCGCTTATTTTCATTGTGACATTTTGAGCTGTCGCAAGCTTATTGATCTCTGATTTCCATGAAGCAAAATAAGCAGCATCGCGTTTGCGAGGAAAACCAATATGTTGCAAAACAATTTCTAACTCAGGATGGCGCTGTGCGAGCTTGAGCGCTTCTGCCATATTTGGCCATTCGCAATCGAGATCAAAGACCAATTTATGTTTTGTCATGTAAGCAAGAGATGCCTCATACGTTGGACTTATTTCTTTACGAGTAAACATTATTTCTGCATTGAAATCTCGTATACCAACAAAAAGTTTTGATTGCATATGACCATCGAGTTCCTTGATGGCGTTCTCGCTGCCTAATGAAGAATCTCCAATGATTCGCATTGGCGCAGGACCGGTCTTAGCCATCTCGGTTAGCCAGACAGTTTCAGTTACAGGATTGGGTGATCCAATAGCTGCTTGAACATGTACAAATCCTTCTATGTTAGAGAAGCGTGCCTCTGCCCATAAGTTATCGAGAACATATGCCTCAGACTTCATCCCATCTATATTTCCCAATATTGGGTGAATGAATTCTTTGTCTAACCAGACCCATTTTAACTCAGCATGCTTTTTATCCCATAGGTGCATATGTGTATCGATGATTGGCAATGAAGTGGCCATGACAAGACCTTTCGGTAGTTAGGTTGGGCGGGTACAATTGGAAATACCGTATCGCTTAGTACCAATAAAAAAAAGAGTTTTTAAGGAGAATTGTGCGAATAGTAAAGATTGAGCCGATCCCAGTCGCATACCCAGAACCCAACGACTTCAATGCAGAGCGGTATCTCTGTCTTGTAAAGATTACGACCGATGATGGCATTGTCGGCTGGGGCGAATCAATTACTCAATTCAAAGAAGCCAATGCTGCAACTGCTGCACTAATAAACGGACTTGCTGAATTTGTTATTGGTAAAGATCCACTAGATAACGGTGCGATTTGGCGTGCAATCAAAGAGCGTTACTGGTGGTATGGATATCGCGGAGGCCTTGCTGCATATGCCCTGTCTGCAATAGATATTGCACTCTGGGATATTAAAGGAAAAGCGCTCAACACAAGTTTGCTCCAATTACTTGGAGGAGCAGTACATGAAAAACTTCCAGTAATTGCATCGGGTCATGCACACGATGAATCAATTCCGAAGATGGCAGAACAAGCACAAGAGTGGCTCAGCACAGGTATGCAAGGAATGAAAGTTGGATTTGGTAAAAGAGGAAACGCCCATCTTGGTTACGAACATGATCGAGATGTCGAATATGTAAAGCAGATGCGAAAAGCAATCGGCCCAGACAAGATGCTCATGATTGATATGGGCTATGCAATCAAATGGGATGTTGCAACTGCAGTAAAGCGTGTGCAAGCATTTGATGAATACAACATTGATTGGATTGAAGAGCCACTAGGTGCATGGGATCCAGAGGGTTATCGCACGCTTCGTGACAAAACTAAATGTTTGATTGCTTATGGCGAACGCGAGTGGAATGTCGATGGCTTTGATCAGATACTTGCAACAGGAACATGTGATGTATTTGGTATAGATCCAGGTCGAGCTGAAGGTGTAACTGGTTTTGTAAAAGCTGTAGCTCGAATCGAATCACATCGACGTCAAGCAAATGCCCATGCATGGTCTTCAGCAATTGTCTCTGCAGCAAGTTTGGCAGTGAGTTTTAGTTCCTTAGCTTTCAAACTCTTTGAATTCAAGCCATTGCGTAACCCAATGCAGCACGAGCTTGTTTCACAGCCTTTCGAGCAGAAAGATGGCTGGATTTATCCACCATCAGATAAGCCAGGGCTAGGCATCGAAATAAATGAAGATGTTGTAAATCGCTATCGCCAAAGTTTCTAAACTATTTTTTGTGCGGTGCTGATTTTCTAATTGCTGGTCGCTTTCCATCAAAGCGAATTGGTAATCCTGGAATCTTCTCAATCACGCTTTCACTATCTGGATAGTCGAGCAACATATTCATCGCTTGTGCTTGCGGATCAGTGAAGAGCGCTTCTGGTGGCAGAACTACATCAGCGGGTACCCCAGAGGAAGCCAAAAGTTGAGTCCACCCCGCCGCATCTTTAGAGATAAGCGCGCTGTTTATTTCAATTTTGAGTGCATGAGAATGCGCAACGCGGTCAACGTTATGGAAGTAGTCAGGATCAGTTATTAGATCTGGACGACCAATAAGAGTTGCAAGCTTGGCAAAAATATTATCGTTGCCAACTCCAATGCAAAGAATTCCATCACGAGCTTGAAATATTCCATATGGTGAAAATGTTGGATGTCCGCTACCAGAGCGAACTGAAGGATTTCCTGAAATCTTTTCAGCAGCTAAGTGGTAACTCACCCACATCACACCTGTTTCATATAATGATGTTTCAACAAGTGTGCCAAGACCGGTTTCATTTCTTTTTACTATTGCTGCAAGTATCCCCATAGCAAGCCATGTACCCGATCCAATATCTAGAACAGAGACTCCGGTGCGAACAGGATCTCCATCTGCTTCACCAGTTACATGCATAACTCCCGTGCGCGCTTGAACTGTTGCATCGTAGCCAGGCCATGATTGGCTTGGACCTTGCGAACCGTATGAAGAGAGATTTCCAATGATTAGTTTCGGAAATTTCGTTCGTAAGTCTTCATGCATGAGTCCTAAAGATTTCAAGCGCTCAGGTAGAAAGTTTGTAAGAAATACATCTGCGCCTTCAAGTAATTCAAATAGATTTTCTTTTCCGGAATTACTTTTCAAATCAATTGTTTGAACTTCTTTATTGCGATTTACAATATGGAAATATGCAGAGCGGTCACCTTCGAGGGGTGCCATAGAACGTGAAGGATCTCCTGCAGGTGTCTCAATCTTGATTACATCGGCACCAAGGTCAGCCAGTATTGCTCCACCGTATGGGCCAGCAATATTTGAGGTGGCGTCGATGACTTTGATGCCTTCTAGTGGCAAGTTCATCTCAAAGTGACCAATCTTTCATAGCTCATTATTGACTTAGAGCCCTTCATTTCAATACTCTAGCAAACGTTTCCAGTAGTACTTTTCTAAGTATTTGAAAGAGATGCCATGACTGCAATGCGAGTCCGACAGGC
>CAMDHH010000064.1 GCA_945898065.1 Bifidobacterium breve | reverse complement strand
GTTCCAGTAACTAAATTGACTGAGGTTGCTTCTACCCGTAACTTATTCGTTTTAGAATCTAGAGAAGTAATTGCTATGTCAACATCTTTCATTCTTCCAAAAAGCCAACCAGTAAGTTTACTATCCATCCGCAACGTAAGAGCGACTCTGGTATTTGGTAAAAATTCAGCCGGGGCGGCGCAAAATCCCGTTTCAGTCAAGATGCACTCGTACAAAGAGTCCCCATTACACTTCCCAACCGGCCGAGAGGAAATATTGACTTCACCATAATATTCATCCTTTGCAACCTCGTAAATTTCATAAGCGCAGTAGCTGCCTTTTTTCATATTGACCGGAATGACATCTGCCTTGAAATAACCAGGATCAAATTGTTGAGAAGATGCGGCTATTTTTTTATCTAAGCGGTAGTAGGCCGAGATAACTACGGCGTAAGAAAGCTCATTACCTTGATGCGCAAGTGATGGTGCAGTCCAGATACTGCCCGATCCTCCAGCAGGCAAACCTAATTTATTATCCCCCGGTGTCTTAGTACCCATGAACTCATGGTCTAGCACTGCGCTTTCAAGTGGCTTACCTTCTGCGCCAATCTCTAATCCTTCAATACACACTCGATCAGTCGCGGAATAGCATGGAGGAATAATTAAAAGAGCATTTATGTCCACGCTATTAGCGCAATGTGGATCTGTTGCAGATGCACATAATGGATGATCGCCTTGCCCTTGCTTGCCTGCTGCTACCGGTATATTTCCGCTCAAAATAGATAACCCCGACGTAGAAGGCATTGGATATTGCTCTTTAATATCCATTTGAAATGAGGGGATGTACCCTGATGCGTCTTTTGGATGAGAGGTTGCCTGACTCACCGTTGGAACCAAAGAAAAGGCGATTAAGGCAACCATCAAAGTAAGCCTAAAAGTTACTCCACTTTTCATATGTGCAAGATACTGTGCTATTTCCGCTGGGTATAGCCCTATGCCTATATTTTGCCCTCATTTATACACTAGATGATGCGCGGCCCTGTAAGAGCACCCTTATAGCACTTTGTGAAAGGAGTACACGTGCCACATACAACAGTATCGGCGGCAATCCAATGTTTCAATCAGAAGAACTTAGATGGCTTAATGGAATTTTTCGATAAGAAATGTGTGATGTTACGCGACGAGGGGAAGGATCCGATTGAGGGTGTGAAAAGTCTGCGGAAGTTTTTAAAAAAGGGCTTTGAAAGTAACCCATATTCTCAAGTGGTTTTAGATGAATTTATAGAAACAGGAACAGTCGTGATTGCTCGTGAGACAAATAGTAAAAGTGGTAGCAAAGGCCATAAAAAATCCACACAGTCGGTGTGGGTCTATCAAGTCTGTGACCATAAAATTAGAGTCATGCATGAGTTTGACGTGGATTATAAAGCGAGCAAGTAGCTCTCACCTGATCCTCTAATTTCAATTAATCTTGATTTACAACCCATATTAGGGATGGGATTTGACCCTTACTAGAAATTGAATGGGAAAGAGCTCGGATATCAGTAGATATCCGTTGTATTGAAACGTTGGGTAATTTACTATCTGTACATGTCAAAGAGGCTGATTGCATTTCTTTCAATACTGTCTTTATCTCTTGCTCTGCCTCTTATTCCTGCAAGTGCAGTTGCAAAAGCTGGAGCTAAATGTAGTAAGGCAGGAAGTACTGAGGTAGTTCAGGGCAAGAAATACACCTGCGTCAAATCTGGAAAAAAGATGGCCTGGAATAAGGGCGTGAAGGTTGCAACAATAGATACTCAATCGATTCAATCAGCTGCTTACGCAAATATGAAGAAGGCGATGGTACCTAAGCCTGTTGAAAATCTCTTCAGATACCACTACTCACCTAACGCAGTTGAAGGTTATAAGGAAAAAATAGAGAAAGAACTAAAATTCTCTATGGGGTACTGGACAAGTGTTTATGATGGAACAGAATTATTCAATATTTTTTATGCGACTGAAAAAGATCTGGATTGGCTCATAAACGCATGGAAAATGTATGACTTAGATAAAAACGGGGATACGGAACGCGAATATAAGGGACGACTTGAAAGAGAAGGTAGTCAACTAAATGCTGGAACTGTACCCTCGCAGCCAGGCCAAAGTCATCTTTCATTTTTTCGAAGCTCGACTCGTCCAATACAAGATGATGCAATGATTCCTCACGAGAATGTTCATATAGTTCAGCAACAACTTACGAAGAGTCGTACGGCTCAAATGCCATGTTGGTTGCGTGAAGGTAGCGCAAATCTATTTGGAAACTTTCTTATAACTGAAAAATATGGTCTCGGCGTGTATGAAGATGTCAAGAGATCAGATATGAATGCATACCAGTCAGGTAGTGTGGAGATAAGAAACTTTAGCGATTCCCAATGGTTTACTCACCTAAAAAGCCTTGAAGGTAATTTCAGTGGTGGTTGTGACTACAAAAATCGATTTGCTTACGGAACGGGATTACTTCTCTCAGAGGTATTAATGGCAGAAGGTGGTTTCGAAAAAATGATGGAGTTCTGGCGTGCGTTCTCACTTGAATTAGATTGGCGCCAATCCTTCAAGAACATTTATGGAGTCGAGATTGACATCTGGTACAAAACTAGAGCTATTCCCTATCTAATGCAGGAGTATGCTCGAGTCAAACGGTATTAATCTACTCAGTATTACTTGATTGAAAAGTGAGTGTTCTGGTAGTTAGGCGTTATCCAATGCGCTGCGCTCGTTGAGGTAAATACATGTTGTACACGTTGGCCCAGAGTCTGGAAGATCGCCCTCTAGTACTTCAATGAATTCACCGATGACGCGCAAGAAATTTGCTTGATCGCGCTCGACAGGTAAATACTTTTGGAAAACACCAAAGCCATAATTCTCTAG
Organism: Bifidobacterium breve; assembly: GCA_945898065.1. Lineage (GTDB taxonomy): Bacteria > Actinomycetota > Actinomycetes > Nanopelagicales > Nanopelagicaceae > Planktophila. The sequence continues at coordinate 1,219 of CAMDHH010000064.1, read as the reverse complement.
AGAATCACCAACGGCATGTGTTGGCTTCCAAACGAGGAGTCCCATTGATGCAACGCTTTGCGCACGACCTGCTGCAGGATTTTCAAGTGAGTACGCGTACGCCTCAAGTTGGGGGGAGTAGAACTGTCCGCTGTCGCGTTCGGAATCTGACACTTTGCAATCAATGAGACCGATAGTGCCGTCATCATTAGTTGAAACAAGGTCATATTTACCAAGGATGCGCCAGCGAGATTCAACGCCATTGACGATGAGTGGCTTGCTCTTTACCCATTCGCCCCACTTGCTAACTTTTCCTGGGCGAAGGGAAGGATCAATTGTTGGCATATCTGCGCCTTGAAAATGTTCTTCTTGAAGAGAGGCCATAGTGCCAACGAGTGGGAATTGACCAGGCATGATTACTTTGTACCAATACTTAATCCATAAGCAGCGCTTACATGTTGATAATCCAAAAGTGAGATCAGAGGGTGAAATATTTTCGCGCGCAGGCTTTATTGGTTTCTTCATGAGCTAAGTATCGCGCTAGCTACTGACAATTGCTGAGATTATGACCGATACGCCAAGTAAGACGATAACTGCGCCACCGGTGAAGCGAAGGCGCTCAAGGCGGCGTGCATCTGTTGCTAGCCATATGCGAGCAGTGCCGGCGAGTAAGCCCCATGTGCCATCGGATAAGAATGCGATGAGTGCAAATACTGCGCCAAGAAATATAAGTTGAGTAGTGATGTCGCCGCGATCGCGATCTACAAATTGTGGCAATACGGCTGCATTGAAGACAAGTGCTTTGGGATTGAGGAAGCCAACCCAGAAACCATCGCGCACGGAGCGATAGATGGAGGGTGCGATATCTCCTTGATTAGTCATCTCGCCAGCATGGACTCTGCGATGGCGAATTGCATCGATACCTAAGTAGATGAGGTAGGCACCACCGCCCCATTGAATTGCGGCATATGCAAGATCAGATTTTTGTAAGAGTGGACCGAGTCCGATGGAGATGATGAGTGAGATAGCAAAAAAGCCTGTGACATTTCCTGCAACGGTGAGAACTGCAACTTTTCTGCCCCACGCAATGGCCCGAGCGATTACGAATAATACGCTCGGGCCAGGCGCCACAATAATGACAAACGCTGCGATGACATATTCGCCAAAGCGCGAAGGAATTACCATGTGGACATATTAGTGCTTAGTTAGATGTACCTCGTGCTTTAGCAATTGAGGCAAG
>CAMDHH010000063.1 GCA_945898065.1 Bifidobacterium breve | reverse complement strand
AGCCGCAGCAATACCTGCTTGCTTGCGGCTTATCGCACGCCTGGATTGGCGGCGTTGAATCTCACGTGAGCTTGGCGACCACGCAGAGCGTTGATTCTCTGACATGGTCGCCAAACTACCGTGTTTACTTCTTAGTTTCTATTAAGGCTACAACACAGGAGCGCCAGCATCTGTTGCTAGCCACTTATCAGTGATTGTTCCCAATGTGCCATCAGCAGTGATTGCATCAACTGCGCCAGACACACATGAAGTCAGCTTGCTGCCCTTAGTTAGCAAGAGACCGAATTGATCTCCTGAACCAGTTGATGGAAGCTGTCCAACGATCAGACCGTTTGGAACTTCAACACCTGAAAGGTAGAAAGCTGTTGGTAGATCAACAACTAGACCGTCGATCTGTTTGTTCTTCAGTGCAGAAACACCTGCTGCATTGTCGTTAAACACCTGAGGTGTTGCACCGATCTGGTTTGAAATCGCATCAAGTGATGTGGTTCCAACAGCTGCGCCAAGCTTTGCACCCTTAAGTTCTGCAAGAGTTGTCTTTCCTTCGATCTTGCTTCCCTTGAATGAAACGATTGCTTGTGGAGCTGTGTAGTAAGGAGATGAGAAATCAACTGCTGCCTTGCGCTCTTCTGTGATTGAGAATTGCTGCAAGTTGAAGTCGAAGTTCTTTTCTCCTGGTGTTACTGCAGAATCAAATGTTGTGCGGACCCAAACGACATCTGCTGCATCAAATCCGAGTTGCTTTGCAACTGCGTATGCGACTGCGCCTTCAAAACCATTTCCGGTTTCTGGTGCATCATCAATAATCCATGGGTAGTAAGCAGGCTCGCCCGTTGCGATTGTTAGCTTGCCTTCAGTAACTGTTGCAAGATCTGCCTTCGCACATGATGCGCTTTCAGATGTTGCAGAATCAGAGGAAGAACAGCCAGTAAGTGTTAATGCAGCTGCGATAACTATTGCAGCGAAGATTCCAATCTTCTTATTAATTAAGCTCAACTCAATCTCCTAATGTGTCAGGGGATCTTCACTAACTAAACTAACGTGTGAAGTGCAGTTAGTTAGACCCACGCTTGCCGACATAAGTACTGTCGGCCTGGTCTTCACCCGGAGCACCCCGCCGCGGTGGAGGGTTGCCGTCCAGTTAGCCGGGGCTTGATGCTGGAACTCATGACCAGTGCAAATGTTATGGGTAGGTCTGCTAGTTGTCGACATGCAAATTTGATGCAGGTGCACCTGGAATGCACTTCTGCCTGTGTGTTGTGGCTCAAATCCCTTGCCACCGCCCAAGCCTGCGCTTACCCTTGCATATTGCTAACAAGGGTGGTCGCCATGAAATATAAGTCAGTCAAGGGTTTGCTCAAAAGTGACGAGTCACTGATCCCTGTCACTTTCATCGACAAGCTAGAAGACGTCTTACATGGCTTCCTTGGAATCCTTCTGTTTGTTGTTTCAATCTTGGCCGCTGGTTATAGCTTGCAAAGATTGATTGAAACTCGCCCCTTCTTTCCTGTGGGAATGATCCAAGGAATCAATGACATTTTATTTGTTGTCATCATTCTAGAAATCATGCGAACCGTGATTGTGAGATTTACTGATGGAGTTTTCCAGCTAGATAACTTCTTGATTATTGGCGTTATTGCAGCGGTTCGACACATCCTTACAGTGGGTGCTTCCCTTACGATGGAAAAAGAGAAGACAGCCGAATACTTCAACCGCGCACTGATTGAAATGGGCGTGAATACTGGAATTGTTTTGGCACTTGTCTTTGCGTTGTTTCTTTCACGCGCAGCCAGGGCTTCAGCTAAGAAGTAATTGGTGAGCCCACTACTGTGAGGCTGAATATTTAGACCACCACTTGACTGGTATATACCAAGTTGGCACAATAGTGAAATGCTTCCGCACGGTTTGATTGTCTCCTGCCAGATCCCAGCGCAAAGCCCACTACACGGCAACGCGTCTACTGCAGTTCTTGCGATGGCTGCACAATCGGGTGGAGCAGCTGCAATTAGAGCTGAAGGTTTTGAGTCAATTAAGGCGATCAAAGAAGTTGTTTCAATTCCGGTGATTGGATTAATTAAAACTCGTGGGGTTGAATCTGGGGTTTATATCAATTCAACAATATCTGAAATACAAATGTGTGTTGATGCAGGTAGCGATTTTATTGCAATTGATGCCACGGGCAGACCACGGGCAGGATTCGATGATTTGGCTGATTTCGTTCGGGCGATTAAAGAAGTAACTGATATTGAAATAATTGGCGATGTATCAAATCTTGAAGAAGGTAAATTAGCAGCAGCTTCTGGAATATCAATCTTTGCCACCACATTATCTGGATACACAGAGAATTCTAGTAAGGACTTACCTGATCTTGAATTAGTCGCAAGTTTAGTCACATTAAACGCTGGTCCAGTAATTGCTGAAGGTGGATACCGTGACTTGGCTGATTGTAAAAAAGCATTTGATGTAGGAGCACATGCAATTTGTATTGGCACCGCAATTACCGACCCTTGGAATTCAACTAAGTATTATGTTAACGGATTGGTTGAAAAATATGCCAAATAGAAAAGTTGTGAAGGATTCAAAGCACGCAACTTTGCTTGAAGCATTGGCAGAGTTAACCGTGACTTTAAAGCCACATACGCAACTTCCCTCAGAGCGCCAGCTATCGGAAGATTTTGGTGTGTCTCGTATGACATTGCGTCGGGCAATTGATGTGATGCAATCTCGAGGTTACATTTATACAGTCCCATCAAAAGGCTTATATGTTTCTGAGCCGAGACTGGTACGAACCTCGGATGTAACCTCTTTGTCAGAAGTACTTCGACACCGCGGAAATAATCCAAAAACGAAACTTCACTTAGCAGATCGCATTCATGCAAGCGATGAGGTAGCTAAAGCCCTTGGTTTGCGAAAAGGCGAATGGGTTTACCGAGTCGAGCAATCATTTTTTGATGCCGACTTAGCCATGGCCACAGAGACCGCCTACATCCCGACTGATATTGCCCCTGGATTACTGGAACAAGACTTATCAACTAGCCTTTCAAGCATCCTGGCAAACCATTATGAAAAGCCGATTCTGAGAGTTCAATATCGTGTTCGATCCGTAATCCCCGAGGAGAAGTTCCGCGAGCGCCTTGAGCTCGCCATTGGTGCACCAACCTTTGAATTCTTTGCAGTTGGAATAACCTCGAAGGAACGCTCGGCTTTCCTTGTTGTCTCTTATAAACGCGGGGATAAGTACGACTTGAGCTACCAATTAGAGGTCTAATTCAGGCGTAACACCCCCTTTGCCGATGACTTATCGGTAAAAACAGTTGTAATTTTGTTATCGAGTTAGCGTTGACAGGCGCTCATCTCTTAGTTAGTTTGGTATATACCAGTTGTAAATCGGTATATACCAAAGGGGTGGCTGTGAAGACGGAAGTTCTCATCTTGGGTGGCGGCACAAGCGCAGTCGCTGCTGCTCTTTCCTTAGGTGATCTTGGAGTTAAGTGCATAGTTGTTGAAGAGACCGATTGGGTTGGTGGTCAACTTACTGCTCAAGCTGTTCCATCTGATGAACATATCTGGATTGAACAATTCGGCAGTACTGGTCGATATCGTGAATTTAGAAGTCGACTCCGCGCCTACTACAAGGCGAACTATCCACTATCTGCGCGATCAAAAGCTGATCCATTTTTAAATCCAGGCGCTGGATATGTAAGCCCTATCTGTGCTGAACCTGGTGTAATTCACGATGTATTGCGTTCAATGTTAGCGCCACATGTTGCAAGTGGATGTGTGAGGATTTTACTTGAGCATGACATTGAAAGTGTTACCAAGAGTGGTGATCGCATTATTGGCGCTCGCGTATTAGATAGGCGAACAGGAAAATCTGCTGATATCGAAGCCACAATATTTATCGAAGCAACTGAAACAGGAGATGTTTTAGCTCTTGCAGATATCGAATATGTCGTTGGATTTGAAAGTAAGGCGATGACTGGCGAGCCAAGTGCTCCTGATGAGTATCAACCTGGAAACATTCAAGCATTTAGCGCATGTTTTGCCATGAGCTACGATCAAAATTCAGATCGCACTATTGAAAAGCCAAACAATTACGAATACTGGCGTAACTTCAAAATGCCATTTTATGATCACAATTGGGTTAGTTGGCATTCAATAGAGCCCCGTTCACTCAAAGAGATCATTTTTAATTTTGATCCACTTCCTATTCTTGATCCCCTAACTGTTCGTGCAAACCAAAAAGATAATCCTGGTTCAGCAAACCTTTGGACATTCCGTCGAATATTGGCTGCTAGCCATATGGAGCATCCAGA
>CAMDHH010000062.1 GCA_945898065.1 Bifidobacterium breve | reverse complement strand
TGGATTAGTTGCTGCGGGTTGGGGCGCCTTAGCAAGTGAAATTGCAGGCATGAACCTAGCCTCGCTTTAGTGTGTAAAAGGAATTAACGTGCGCCGGCTTTGGCAGCAGCCTTAGCCATTGATGACTTCTTATTTGCTGCAGCATTCTTGTGAAGAACACCCTTTGCAACTGCAACATCGAGAGCCTGTGATGCACTACGTAGCTCAGTTGTAATTGCGCTTGCATCTCCTGCAGTTACTGTGTCGCGAAATTTACGGACGGCAGATTTGATTGATGAGCGAACACTCTTGTTGCGAAGGCGAGCCTTCTCATTTGTCTTGATTCGCTTGATCTGCGACTTGATATTTGCCACGTCTGTATATCTCCGAACTTTCTAGAACCTGTGTGGTTTACGCCCGTATGGGCAGAGGCGAAAGGTTACCGTAGAGAGGGCATTGGACTCAAACTGAGCCAGATTTAGCGCATAGAACGGGCAGTTGTAATCCTTTTGACCGCTTTTTCGAGGGCGTAAATGGGATCACTGGCCGCACCTTTTACTTGCGCATCAGCTAATGCAATTGCACTTACCGCATCGGCTAATCCGCGCGGACTCCAATGTGTGAGCTGTCTGCGCGCTTTATCAATTTGCCATGGCGCCATTCCTAATTGGCCTGCTAATTCAAATGATTTACTTACGCGATTAGTTCCTGAAACTTTGGCAATAGAGCGAAGTGCTGATGCAATTGCACTCGTGACCATGACTGGATCAGTTCCAGTTTCTAGCGCACTTCGAAGGCTGACAAGGGCAACAGATAAATTGCCCTCAATTGCAGCATCGGCAACATCAAAACCTGTTGTTTCAACTCTTCCTTGATGGAATTTATCAACAATCGCTTCATCAATTACTCCTGCTGGTGCATCTGCCGCAATCTGACTCACTGCTGATTGCAATTCACGAAGGTCTCCGCCTAATGCGCCAACGAGTGCCGCAACTGCGTCGGGTGATGCCTTACGGCCTGCATCGAGAAATAGATTGCGAACAAACTCAACTTTTTCTGCCTCTTTTTTCAAAGGCTCGCAAGCAATAATTTCTGGCTTTACTTTCTTGATTGCATCAAGGAGTGCCTTGCCCTTGACTCCGCCTTTGTGCAGAAATACAACAGTTGTTGATGCATCAACTTCACCTAAATAACGAATCAATTCATCTTTGTTATCTTCCGGCAAATCTTGTAAGTCGCGAATAATGAGGCCGCGACGTTCTGAAAAAAGTGATGGGGAGAGCGCATCGGCAATATCGCCAACAATTGTGTCAGCGGCAAAGAGAGTAGTTATCTCAGCGTTCTCACTTTTTAGTTCAGCCATAATCTTGGCAAGTGCTCGATCGGCAAGGGCTGCTTCAGAGCCGAGAACGAGATAGAAAGAATTCATCGCAAGGCTCCTTTTCTATCTCACTATCTTGCAATAATACCTAATCTGTCTGTTGTTTCAAGAAATGAACCTCAGCCAGGGTTCCTTCTGAGACTTCTAATAGTGTTAAAAAATCGCGTTCTGTCATTACTTCAATCTGTTGGCCGTTTGCTTTCAATAAAGCGGCCTTCTCGAACTTTCGACTTTGGTTGACACCAGGCCGCAATTTCATTGGTGTCTGCTCGCCGACTACAAGAATATTCGTATCTTTTGCCATCGTATCGCGAGGGACTCCACCTTTCTTTGCCACTTCCTGCCAAGCGACGGCACGAGTAAATGAATGTAACTCCCCTGTGAAAACAACCTTTTTGCCAAAAAGTGGGTGATCGGGGTCAGCATCAGAATTGATTTCGACTTCAGATATTTTTAGGGACTTGCTTGCCCATTTGGATACGAATTTCGATTGACATCCCGCCCAATTGCTAACACTCAACACACCCTTTTTAATCCCAAACTTTTCTAATACTTCTTCGATTGTCAATAATTCATTTGAATTAGCGATTGAAAGAAATATTTTTGCAGCAATGAGAGCGTCATATTCTGCATCATGATGATTTTCTTCATCCCATAATATTCCCGCGGCCTCCGCAACATAAGGAAGAGTGTATGAAGGAATACTGTAGGCCCTTCGCCCTAAAACCATTGTGCAAACATATTCAACACTTGGCCAGTCTAAATTTGAAAAAGTTAAAGCTTCTCTAAGAACACCTAAATCAAATCCGGCATTATGAGCTACCAAAGGTAGATCACCAATGAACTCCAAAATCTCTGGCCAAATTTCATTAAATCTCGGTTCATTTTTTACCATAGAAGATGAAATACCATGAATTGCTACATTCCAAGAATCGAAATTGTCATAACCCTTTGGAGGTCTAAATATCTTTGAATAGTTCTCCTTAGGCTCTCCATCAATAACTTTCACTAAACCGATAGAACAGGGCGAACCTCTAAAGCTATTTGCTGTTTCAAAATCTATTGCGACGAAGGAAATAGACATAGTGTGTTAAACCTCTAATTTCCTTGAAGCTAACCAACATCCTGGCAAGAAAGAATACTGCTGACCATCTTTGTAGATATATGGACGAGCGCTTCTTTCATTTTCATCATTTCTCCACATTTCGATAAGAAACTTGACTAATCGAGTGGCGGGAAGGACTTTATTGAATCGTAAATCCGAACCATCAATAACGCTTTTTCTCCCAAAGGTTTTGAGTGAATGTTCAGACTCATTCAAATCTATTGATGCCGGCCATGCAAAAAATCTTGGGCGTGTAGGTTTCTTTTTGACTACCTTTGGTAGTAATTTTCTACTTGCAACATCGATTGCCATATATTTCAAATACTCTATTTCGATTTCTTCCAGAAAACGACTATATGCCTCTTCTGCAAATTTGACCTTAAAATTTGCTTCATCTATAAAGTCTTGGATATTGACTTCGCATGGAGAGATACTCTCAGCGATTTGTTTCGGGATCTTTACAGTACCAATTGTTATAACTAGATATCGATCAAGCAACTCGTTAATCTCTTCAATATCTGAGTAATTGAATATCCATGCACCTGAAAAGTCGCAAGAATCCTGCTGAACGAATAAAGTTTGGATAGCAATTTTGCCTTCATTCAATGACTCAAGAATTGCAACACTTGCATATCTTGTTCGCAAATCCATGGTTTAGACTCTACTAATATGGACTGACAATGCCAATAGAACCCCTCTTTTAGGGATGTTTCCTTTCAGAAAACTATAACGATATTGACAAGCTTTGGTGCGCGAGAAATAACCTTTAGAACTGTGGCACCTTTGAGCGCTTCAACAATGACAGGGTGCGCCATTGCTTGTTTTTCGAGCTCTGCATCAGAAATCGATGGTGATACTTCAATACGCTCTTTGATTTTTCCATTGATTTGGATGATGGCAACAACGCTCTCATCAACAAGAAGTGATGGATCTACATTTGGCCAGCCTGCAAGGGCTACTGCTGGCTTGTGACCTAAGCGCTCCCACATTTCCTCCGATGTATATGGAGCAACCAGTGAGAGCATGATGGCAATTGCTTCAACTGCTTCGCGGGTTGCAGGATCTGCAGGACCACACCCAGAATCAATTGCTTTACGTGTTGCATTGACAAGTTCCATAACGCGAGCGATTGCAACGTTGAATCTAAAAGTTTCAACAGCAAGACCTGCATCGTTGAGCGCTTTATGAGTTGCTTTGCGCAGTGTCACATCACCTTTAGTGAAATCAACTCCTGGTGCGCTCGTGATATCTCCTGATAAGCGCCACGCACGAGTCAAAAACTTTACAGAACCAGATGGTGAAACATCAGACCAATCAACATCATCTTCTGGTGGGCCAGCAAAGACCATTGATAAACGAATCGCGTCAACGCCGTGATGAGCTAATTCATCTGAGAGGCGAACTAAATTTCCGCGGCTCTTTGACATTGCAGAGCCATCCATAACAACCATTCCTTGGTTGAGCAGACGCGTAAATGGTTCGTTGAATGAGAGCATTCCCATATCACCAAGTACTTTTGTAAAGAAGCGGCTGTAGAGCAAGTGCAAGATTGCATGTGTTACGCCACCGACATATTGATCAACCGGTAACCATGTATCAATATCTTTACGAGCAAAAGGTTCATCATTATTTGTCGACGATGGATAACGTAAGAAATACCATGATGAATCCACGAATGTATCCATTGTGTCTGTATCGCGCTTTGCATCGGCGCCGCACTGAGGACATTTCACATTCACCCATGCGGTTGCAGCCCCTAGCGGTGATGTTCCCTTTGGTTTGAGATCAAGACCTGCTGCATCGGGAAGCGTAAGTGGAAGTTGGCTTTCTGGAACTCCTACTTCGCCACATTTTTCGCAATGAATAAT
>CAMDHH010000061.1 GCA_945898065.1 Bifidobacterium breve | reverse complement strand
GGCAGCGATGTCGAAATCAAGGCGACTGAGATTAGTGCGAGCCATGAGACTTTGATTCCACGAATCATGTGCTCCATCCTAAAAGAAAGGTGGAAGGAAGCCCATAGGTTTGAAGTGAATTCTGAAAGAGTTAGGCTAATGGCATGAGCGTAGTAGCCAAGAAATTCACAGTTCGGGATGCAAAACGATGCATCATCATTCCCTCCGAACTAGACCATAAATATTCGCGTGGAGTCCTAGGCGTCATCACTGGTTCTGCGCAATATCCAGGAGCAGCTGTTCTCACTACAGCAGCCGCTGCTGCCACGGGCGTTGGAATGGTGCGCTTCAATAGTTCATCCGGGCTCGCTCATTTGGTACTACATACAACTCCTGAAGTCGTTGTGCAGCCAGGCAAAGTAAATGCATGGTTATTGGGTAGTGGAATCGAGAGTTCGAAGTACAAACATTTTTCTACCTGGCTGCGGCATCGTTGGTTTGCATTAGCAAGTCGGCAAAGCGTTCCCACTGTTTTAGATGCAGGCGCGCTTTATCTTGCCGGCACTTTAGAACAACCGACTCTCATCACTCCACATTATGCAGAGTTGGCAAAACTGCTAAATTCGAGAGGAATGAGTGCTAGCACCGAAGCAATCGAAGGTGATCCAAAAAAATGGATTCGTATTGCTGTAGATAAATTAGGCGTGACTATTCTCCTCAAAGGTAGCCGCACGCTCGTTGCAAATGAAAATGTTCTCTATGAACTCCCGCGATCAACTCCGTGGCTGGCAACTGCAGGAAGTGGCGATGTACTAGCAGGAATTGTTGGGTCTATAGTGGCAACAAACGCAATCGAGATACTCAACGATGCAAATCGATTAGCAGAAGTTGCAGCAGCAGGTGCACTAATTCATTTACTTGCAGCTGATAGTGCATCTAATGGTGGTCCAATTTCTGCGCAACAAATTATTCCTAAAATTTCTAAAACAATTTCACAAATGATTTAATTTTTGACTGGGGTATTCCCTAGTTATTCTCCTCGCTCATTGATATCACCTGCGGTATCTTGAAGCGTGCCCCAAAGAGTATTGATTGTAAATGACGATGCTTTCGAGCTATCTTCTCTTTCGGCAGCCCTAAGACTTCACTCAGTAAATGTAATTGGTGAAGCACAAACAATTCCTATTGCACAAAATTTGTTCAAATCTTTGCAACCAGATGTGGTGATTATAGATATTCAGTTCTGTGGCGAAGAAGGTGTCTCACTCGCTCGCTCACTTCGCAAAGATAAAGCAGATCTTGGATTAATTTTTATGACTTCCTGCCCTGATCTTCGTCTCCTTGGTTTGAAAGAAAAAGATATTCCCAACGGGAGCAAAATTATTCTGAAAAAATCTATCGCTGATCTTTTAGTCATTAAAGATTCAATTGCGCTATCTATAAAATCATCAACTACTAAAGAGAAGATGGCCTGGGTAGATTCTCACGGTTCCTTGCATGAAAATTCTTTCACTTCTGTCCTCAGTGATTTCACAGATATTCAAATTGAAACACTTCGCTTGTTGGCAACCGGCCTTAGCAATGCAGAGATCGGACGCAGACGTTTTGTGAGTGAAAAATCTGTTGAGCAAATTGTTGCCAGAATTGCTCAGCACTTCAATTTTCTTCCAGATCGTACAAAGAATCTGAGGGTCCTCATTACTGGTGAATACTTTAAATGGCTAGGGGCGCCCCGTCACTAAATCGAAGTGGCTTACCTAGGGAAACAAAGCTGAAAAGGTATCGTTTACCCCATGTCATCAGAACTCAATGAGCTTCGTTCGCGCTGGAATGATGTACTCGATTATGTTGAGAAGGAGGACAGAGTAGTTTGGCTCGCTTTCTTTGATGCTCGTCTTGCCTCACTTGAAGAGAACATTTTGACCCTAGATTTTTCAGATAGTCGAAAATTCGGTGCTGCTCATGAATATAGTAAATCGCGAGAGCGCCACAAAGAAATCCTCATAACTGCCATCTCCCGTGTTGCAAACATGGACGTGAAGATTACTGAATTATGAAGAAATTGTTCTCGTGGGTCTCCATCATTTCACTCATCACTTTATTTATTCATACTCAACCATCCAATGCCGCCATTGGCACGCTCAAACTTACAATAAGCCAAACTCCGAGTGCGAGTGAATCGCTGGTGACTTTATATGGCACGCTCAAGCCCGCTAAATCTGGCACTGAAATCAATATTCAAATAAATACAGATGGCAGTTGGAAAGCTACTCGATTCAAAACAAAGAGTACGCGTATAGGAACATATAAAGTAGTTGCTCTTGCTACCGCCCTTGATGCGCAAGTCAAATATAGGGCAACTGCCTATGTAGGAAAGAAACGTATTTATTCAAATATTCGCTCAATAACCATTCAACAACTACCTGAAATTTCAACTGAAAATCCAGAGACTTTTATCGATGCAATGGGTCCTGGATCACGAATTCATGGTGCAGATATCAGTAGATGGCAACATCCCAACGATAAAGCAATTGATTTCACAACAATGTACAACGCAGGAATGAGATTTGTAATAATAAAGGCATCAGATACACGTGATGATGCAGATGCTTTAGCACTCAAATATCTCACTATGGATCACCCGGCCGCTCAGGCTGCAGGAATTTATACAGGCTTTTATCATTACGCAATATTGCCTGATACAAATGTGCCCTCCGAAATAACTAAGGATGCACAAGCGCAAGCACAAAAAGTTGTTTGGCGTCTTGCATCTATAGGCGGATATGGCGATAGAGATCTGCCCTATGCACTCGATCTTGAGAATAACTGTGTTCGTCTAAGTTCAAATAGAAGCTGCGCAAAGTATGCATCTCGTAGCGCTGTAACTCTTTGGGCAACCACATTTCTTTCATTTCTCAAAGAGAAAACCGGTCGCACCCCATTCTTATATTCATATCCAAATTTTCTTGAAAGTGCGATGACGCGCAGTCCGGAATTAGCCCAATATCCATTGTGGTTGGCGCAATATGCAATCGATCCTGCAGACCCATTAGCGCAACCTGGATTGAAGGTCGGGGGCTGTTATGTACATTCATGGACAACGTCTAACTGTTCATCTCAATGGATAATCTGGCAATACTCCTCGTGCGGAATTGCGCCCAAATATGGAGTTCCAGGTAGTCGCTTAGACCTCAATGTTTTCCGTGGTTCTCCCAACACATTTCTCAATCTTACAAAAGGGAGTTGGGTCCCCGAGGCAATGGATTTCATGCCCCTAAACGAACCAACGCAACTTACCGTGAACAAATTATCTGCAAGTACAACGGATAAGTCTGTGACTTTCAATGTCAGCGTAATTAGGCCCAACCTCAATCCCGTTGTTACAGGTAGCGTGAAGTTTGTATTCGACAAACTAACGCCAGCGCTTCCAAAACCCACACAAACAGTTCTGAGATCAGCCAGCGGCACTTGGACTCTCGCCCTCAAGGGTGTTTCTGCTGGTTCATACCAAGGTTTAGTTACTTATATTGATGTATCAAATACTCATGCGACAAGTAGTACGCCAGCGATTTTTACAGTCACTCAAGGTGCGCAGCCTTCACCGACTCCAGTTGCACCTTCACCAACTCCAACAAAAAAGCCGGCAACCGATGGGTGTGCTAAGCAAATTAAGAATTGATTAGTTCAACAAGCGCAATATTCTCACGTTCTACAAGTTCTAAATAACTATTAATTGATGCTTTGCGCTCCTTTGCGCCCCATCCAAGTACTGAACCAATAATTACTGCAACTTCTGTCGCTATCCCTACTCCATGATCGTGGGATTCGAATGCAATTCGGGTACGTCGAGAAATCACATCATCAACACTTCGAGCACCTTCATGACTTGCAGCATATTCAATTTCTGCTTTGAGGTATGGCAGCGCTGGATCAATTCGCTCTGCCATCTTTGGGTTCTGCGTAATAATCTCTAATACTTCGCTGACGAGGGAGCCATGGCGATTGAGTAAATGGATAACACTCTCTTCGCTAACTCTATACAACTCGGCAATCTGAGCACTTTGCTGCACAAGTGCTGCATAACCATCAGCGCCAACCATAGGAAGTTTGTCGGTCACAGAATCTAGTGTGATGCGACGTAATTCATTGACAGCTAAATCAATAACATCTTTTCCCATGATTCGATAGGTGGTGTATTTACCACCTGCGACACTGAGGAAACCTGGAGCTGGGCGATCTACTGTATGTTCGCGCGAAAGTTTTGTGGTTGCAGAATTTTTATTATTAGAAATAAGCGGACGAAGTCCTGCGTACACACCAATAATATCTTCGCGTCTTATCTTGGGTTTGAGCACTCTATTTGCTTCATTGAGAATGTATTCAACATCGTCGCTACTTGCTACTGGCTCTGCTTTATCACCGGTATATGGAGTATCAGTTGTGCCGACAATCCATTTATCTGCCCATGGAATGATAAACAAAACAGATATTTGTGTCTTGATTATGATTCCAGCCTCAGATGTAATCGCTGTGCGCGGAAGAATAATGTGAGCG
>CAMDHH010000060.1 GCA_945898065.1 Bifidobacterium breve | reverse complement strand
CTTCTACTGTCGATGATGCTGATCGGACGAATTCGCCCATTTCTTGGAGTTTTGCAAGAACAACCTTGCTCTCCATACCGAGTTGTTTTGCCAACTCATGTACGCGGACCTTTGACACATTTCTCCTGTCTTGGCCCGCATTTCTTATTGGATGCGAGCCTTAGTTGTACGACCTCATAGTTCTAACGAGCTCATTTGAGTTTCATATCTTTCGCATCCTTTTCAATGTTTCACTTATTATCGAGACGATTTATAAGTTCTGATACATCTGGCGCACTCGTTGCTTTGAAAGCAAACTTGAACGAACCTCGTTGTATCGCACTCTCTGCACATTCTCGATGAAGCCAAGCGCCCCGACCTGGGGCACCTCCTTTGAGATCTGGAATTACTTTTCCATCAACCAAAGTAAGGCGAATCAGTGCAGATGGATTCTCACTCTTCCGACAGACAATGCATGTTCGTATCGCCTTGATACTCACCGCGTGGTCGCCTCTTCACTCGAATCCAATAGGGCAACCTTACAGCCTGCCCTATAGAAACCCCTAAATTACGTTGGGATTACAGGGTTATCAGGATGAATATCGATGCGCCATCCAGTAAGACGCGCAGCAAGGCGAGCATTCTGGCCATCTTTTCCGATTGCTAATGAGAGTTGATAATCAGGAACAGTGACCTTTGCAGAACGTGTCATGAGATCAACAATTTCAACTTTAGAAACTTTCGCTGGCGATAGTGCTTGTGCAACAAACTCTGCAGGATCTTCCGACCAATCCACGATATCAATTTTCTCGCCATGTAGTTCATTAGCAACTGCTTGCGAACGAGAACCCATCGGACCAATCAGAGAACCTTTAGCACTTACTCCCGCGCGATGCGTGCGCACGGCAATCTTTGTGCGCTGACCTGCTTCGCGAGCAACAGCCATAATTTCTACAATACGATCCTTAATTTCTGGAACTTCAAATTCAAAGAGTTGTTTTACCAGCGCTGGGTGACTTCGAGAGAGCATGATTTCCGGACCTTTGAGTCCTTGTTTCACTTCAACCACAAAACATTTGATGCGATCACCATGATTATAGATTTCACCAGGCACTTGTTCTTGCGGTGGAATTCGACCTTCTACGCGACCAAGATTGACATGAATCATCTTAGGATCGCGACCTTGCTGAACGACTCCTGAAATCACATCACCGACAGAGGCGGAGAATTCACCAACAATTTCAGCATCATTAGTCGCACGCATTTTGAGTTTGATTGTCTTACGTACGATAGAAGTTGCCATGCGATCAAAGCCTTCTAGATCATCGAAATCTTCGCCATTTCGATTTCCATCTTCATCAAAGGTTGGGTAGATAATTTTGATTTCGCCAGTCTCTTTATCAAGGCGAGCCCATGCTTGGCGTTTTGGTTCGGGTGTCTCTTTATATGCCTCAATAATTGCGAGTTCAATCTCGTGGATGAGCGCTTCGAGTGGAATTGCTTTTGCTTGCGTAAGTTCGTGAAGTGCTGCCATATCAACACTCATGAAAGTTCACCTTTACGATTGAACTCCACTTCAACGACTGCATGCTTCATATCGGCAAAAGCCACGAGGTGAGTCTTCTCACGACCTTTGATATTTTCAACGAGTGTTGCATTTTCCTCGTCATACTCTTTCAATCGCCCAATAAGTTCTGTTCCGTCGGTATAAATGACTTTGATGAGTCTTGTGAGATTTTTCTTCCAATGACGCTCTTGAGTCAGGGGACGATCTAGGCCAGGTGAAGATACTTCAAGAGTGAATTCAGTATCGTCCATAAAAGTTGCATCATCGAGTAGTGCAGAGATCGTGCGAGAAATTTCTGTAACTTGATCTAAATTTAGTGGAGCAGTGCCATCAATAATGCATGTAACGATTCGATGGTTTCCAGGATTAGCAATTTGGACTTCTTCTAGAAAGAATCCT
Organism: Bifidobacterium breve; assembly: GCA_945898065.1. Taxonomy (GTDB): domain Bacteria; phylum Actinomycetota; class Actinomycetes; order Nanopelagicales; family Nanopelagicaceae; genus Planktophila. Next base: position 2,720 of record CAMDHH010000060.1, on the reverse strand, counting down.
GCGCTAGTAACAGCAGGGGCTATGAGCTCTGTAATTGAACTTTGCAAGGTCATATTCATTTATCTTTCTATTAAGTTGTGTGGTAATTGTAACTACATACTTGCGAAAGTATCAATTCCGACCTTGATAATTAGCGCCATAGTCACCAGCAAGAAGACTTTGCGAACCAATGTTGAGCCACCTTTGATTGCCAATCGAGAGCCAACAATGGCACCCGTTACATTAGATACAGCCATCAAGAGTCCTAATTTCCAGAGAATCACGCCATTTAGCCCGAAAATAATTATTGCTCCAATATTTGTAGAGACATTTACAATTTTTGCAATTGCGGAAGCGCTAATAAATGCATAGCCAAGGCTTGCCACGAGTATGAGCATAAGAAAGGAGCCAGTACCTGGTCCAAAAATTCCATCATAGAAACCTATGATCAAGCCAGCTGCCATTGCAATCTGATTATGCTTCTTAGGAGCATGGCGCAAGATTTCAACTTTTCCAAGATCTGGTTTGCGCCATGTATAAATTGCAACTGCGATTAGGAGTACAAGAACAATGGGACGCATGGCATCTGTTGGAAGTTTTGATGCAAGTAAGGCACCTGCCATGGAGCCAATAAAGGCAGGAATTGCCATTGCGATGAGCGCCTTGGGATCTGGTTTTATTTGGCGTCGATAAAGGGCCGCTGCAGTTGTTGTACCAAAGACAGATGCAAACTTATTTGTTCCAAGTACGGTAACTGTTTCACTCTTAGGTAAGCCAATAAGGAGTGCAGGAAGTTGAATGAGTCCCCCACCACCTGCTATTGAATCGATGAATCCAGCAAAAAATGAAGCAATTACAAGAAAGAGAATTGTTGTAAGCGTTATATCGAAGAGCATTATTTAGGAGAGAAGGGCAACGATCGCAGCAACTGCTGCTTCGACTTTTACTTCACTCTTATCACCGCTGCGGCGAACTCGAATTTCAACATTTCCTTCAGCAAGTGCTTTGCCAACTACAACAATGATTGGGTTTCCAATGAGTTCAGCATCTTTGAACTTGACTCCAGGGCTAGCATCTCGACGATCATCGAGCATGACAGATATTGATTTTGCCTCAAGATTGAGTGCAAGTTTTTCTGCAGTATCAAAGGGTAAATCTTCTTTACCTGTTGCAACAATATGAACCTTTGCTGGTGCAACTTCGATTGGCCATGAAAGACCGATTTCATCATGTGTCTGCTCAGCAATGGCAGCAACTGCTCGAGATACACCGATTCCATATGAACCCATGGTGACAACTTGTGACTTTCCATCTTTATCTAAAACAGTGAGATTGAGTGCTTTTGCATACTTGCGACCAAGTTGAAAAATATGACCAATTTCAATTGCTCTATCAATAATTACTGGTGTTTGACACTCTGGGCAAGCATCGCCCTTCTTTATCTCGGCAGCTTCAACATATGCGCTAACGGTAAAGTCGCGACCATTAACAACATTGCGTGCATGCTTATTTTTAATGTTTGCACCAGTTACCCATGATGTTCCAACTGCAACGCGAGGATCTGCATAGACAGTGATACCTAATTTGGCCGCATCTTGTGGTCCGATGTATCCCTTGACTAAACCTTTGAATTTTGCAAAATCTTCTTCTTCAAAAATTCTTAGTTCGCTCACTCCGGGTAAGTTTGCTTGCAAGCGCTTGAGATCAACCTCTCGATCTCCTGGGACCAAGACAGAGATTGCTTTCTCATCTGCCATCAACATCACATTTTTTAGTGTGCTTGCACCTGTGTAGCCACCGCCAAAGCGTTCATTGAGCAGAGCAACAAGTGAATCAATAGTTGGAGTATTGGGAGTATCCATAACTTCCATCGCATCAACTTTTGAGCTATCTGCCGGTGCGACCTTTGTAACCATCGCTTCTACATTTGCGGCATAACCACATTTTTCACAGAGAACATATGTATCTTCACCCGTACTGCACGGAGCTAGAAATTCCTCAGAGCTAGAGCCACCCATTGCTCCTGCAACAGCGCTAACAATGTTGTACTTCATTCCTAAGCGATCAAAAGTCTTTATATAAGCCGCACGATGCTTGTGGTATGACTCCACTAAACCTTCATCGGTTAGGTCAAAAGAATATGAATCTTTCATGACAAATTCGCGGCCACGGATGATTCCACTTCGCGGACGAGTCTCGTCACGGTATTTTGTTTGAATTTGATAGAGAGAAAGTGGTAAATCTTTATAGGAGGAGTACTCGCCCTTGACCATGAGGGTAAACATCTCTTCGTGTGTTGGACCTAGTAAATAATCTCCACCTTTTCGATCCTGGAGTCGAAATAGATCGGGACCATATTCATTCCAACGATTTGTCTGTTCATATGGCTCTTTTGGAAGCATCGCTGGAAAATGAACTTCCTGAAATCCAGCGCCATCCATCTCTTCGCGAACAATTCGTTCAATATTGCGAAGAGTGATGTAACCAAGTGGTAGCCACGAATAGATTCCTGCTGCAATTCGACGAATGTATCCAGCGCGTACGAGTAATCGATGACTTGCAACTTCGGCATCTGCAGGATCATCACGCAAAGTACGCAAAAATAGCGTGGACATTCTCAACATGGTGAGAGCCTATCGAATATCAACAGTTGGTTGCCCTGAAGCAACGCCTGCGGCTTCCATTTCTTCGGCCAATCTCATTGCTTCTTCGATAAGTGTTTCAACAATTTGGGCTTCAGG
>CAMDHH010000059.1 GCA_945898065.1 Bifidobacterium breve | reverse complement strand
CAACTTCAAAGTGACTCGCTGATTCTTGACAATAGACTCAACCTGCATCGCTCCGTTTGCAACGAGCAATAGTGGGTTCGTCTTCTCATTAACTTCAGTTACGTTGTAGGAATTTGACCAAACTTTTCCAATTTTGCGAAGCATCTCTGAATCTTTTGAGAGGAAGGCACGAAGGAACTTGTTTTTATTTGCAACGTTATTCGCATTTGTTCCTAGCTTTGTCTTTCCTTCAGCCATAGCTACTAATGCGTGAACAGGTGAGACTCCTGGTGCAAAAACTTCCCAGTCAGGAAAGAACTTCTTCCATTCGATGACAACTGACATACGGTCAGGGGCCAAGATAATGTTCTTAATCAAGGTGTTATAGGTGCCTGAATATCCACCTGAATCGAAAGCAGGCTCCTTATCTTCAGAAGCTGGATCACCCAGTCCTGCATCGATTGAGTACTGATCAGAAGAGACCACATGTGTAAGCAAGAGGTCTACACCTGTAATAGGTGTGCCATCTGACCATACACGGCCCTTGTTTACGGTGTACTTAACCTTAAATGGAGACTTGCTAACTATCTTGTATGAGCCGAAAGTCTTATTTTCTACCAACACTGGCTTATCGTCATAGTAATTAAATCCAATGCCTGACATATAGGCAACATTGCTATTGAGCACCAAGTTGTGCTCATTGTGGCTTGGGTTCAGTGATGTGAATGCATTGGAATCAATGATCACAACAGTTGAACGAGTTGCTGCAGTAGCTGGCGAAAGAACGCCAATTACCAATCCAGCAGTGGTTGCAACTGCGAGCGCTACTTTGGCGCTGCGGTTCCATTTCTTCATAGTTCCTCCTCGAGGGTGAGAAGGGCGCTGCGGAGAGTCGACCACTCCATAGAGCCCTTTTTATTACCAGCGAGTATGCCCCTATGGCCAATCGTTTGCAAGGTATTCACCAATCGTTTCCGAATAAAGAGAGGTGAAATCGCGCTATGAGCGAGCGGCCTCTATGCGTGCAGTGCTCAGGCGAGGGATGGCAAAGAGGGCCAATAAGGTGGCAAAAAGCGCGCCTACAAAAAAGGTGGATCGAAGCGCCATTTCGCGGCTAAGAATTTCTTGCATAAGGCTCACGAGCGCCCCACCTAGAAATATCCCTATAGGCATGCTCCCCCAGGCAAAGAATCGATAGACGCTATTTACTCTGCCAAGTAGTTGCGTGGGGATGATGCTTTGTCGAAGCGAGACAGTGATGACATTCCATAAGACTGCGAAAAAAGTTTCAATAGCTGTGACAACCCAAACTACTTGCCATGAATTTGTTGAACCCACAATGAGAAGAAATATTGGAAGTGTAACAAGTACGAGTGCCAGAGAAGTTCCGCTTCCAATCTTTTTTGAAACTCGCGGACCGAATGAACCGCCAAGAATTCCGCCAATCGCCCCTGCTGTTCCAAGAATTGCGAATACGAAAACGCTTGTGTTCAAGATTTCTTGAGCGAAGAGAATAAAGACAGCACCTACAAATGAGCCGATGCCATTCATTACTCCCAAAATAATTGCCATGGGGCGCAGCAAAGTATGACTCCAGAGCCAAGAAAATCCCTCTTTGAGCTCTGTTCGAAAATTTGTTTTTTCTACGACTTCACTTATTGGCTTTGATCTAAAGGAGCCAGATATCAGTGCGATAAGAGCAGCGGCAACAAAGAATGAGGCTGCATCTATAAAGAATGGCAAGAATATAGCTACTCCAACTAAGAGACTCCCCAATGGTGGTCCAATAAATGAGTTTGTAAGTGCTTCTGCGGACCACATACTCCCATTAGCTTTTTCTAGGTTTTCTGCTTCCACGACAGATGGCAAAAATGTTTGTGCAGCGTTATCGCGCAAAACTTCAGCAAAACCAAAGAGCAGAGCAGAAATAAGAGTGACGAAATAGAGGGTCCAATTTGTCTTCATATCAGTGATGCTTGTTAGTTCATTGAGAGATGGCAGTGAATCCCTGTGCATATATACAAAGGCGGCAACAACTAGTGTGAGTATGCCGCGGAAGAAATCCATGGCGACGATGATCTTTTTGCGATCAACTCGGTCAGTAATTACACCTGCCGGAAGAGTGAATATAAGCCAAGGAAGGCGAGATGCAACTGCCGCCAAAGCGATCAGAAATGGTTCGCGAGTAATAGCAGATGCAAGCCAAGGGTATGCAACTGTGGAAATTCCATCACCCAGATTTGAAATGGCGGTAGCACTCCAGAGTTTCCAATATGAACTACCGAGCTTTTTTCTCATCGCTACCTCCAATCCGTATGTATACCCTAAGATTTTCGGATGAGTAAACATTCAAGCGTAGATGCCGACTTTCTGGCACTTCCATTAGAGGCCACATCAGATACGGCAATCGCTGCTGCGCAATCACTTGGGGCATCACATGTTGATGTTCGAATAGAGAAGACTCGCACAGGTTTACTGCAACTGCGTGATACAAAGCCTGAATCTCAAAGTGACGATTCAGTTGTTGGGCTTGGTGTTCGCGTTATCGTCAATGGCGCGTGGGGATTTGCTTCTTCACCATCTATCTCAGTTGCCAAAGCGAAAGAGTTAGCCACAATTGCAGTTGCGATGGCTAAGACAAGTAAGCCACTTGCAACGGAAGAAGTAGCACTTGCTCCGGAGCCTATTTATGCGAAGAAGCAATGGGTATCAAGTTATGAAATTGATCCATTTGAAGTCCCTGATTCCGAAAAATTGGATCGTCTTGCATCCTTGAGTAATAAGTTATTAGTATCAAAATCTGTCAATCATGCAAGTGCATACACAATGTATGTAAAAGAGCAGAAGCACTATGCAGATTCATTAGGCACAAGTACTACACAACAAAGAGTTCGAGTGCAGACGCAAATTGAGGGTATTGCAGTTGGAGACCATGGCTTTGAATCCATGCGTACATTAGCTCAACCTGCAGGTTTTGGTTGGGAATGGATGAGCAATAACGTTTATGACTGGGATGCCGAAATTGATGAACTTCCAACACTGCTTGCCGAAAAAGTTGCTGCTCCTTCTGTAACGCCAGGAAAGTACGACTTGCTTATTCATCCTTCAAATCTATTTCTCACAATTCATGAGTCAATTGGTCATGCAACAGAGCTCGATCGCGCTATTGGCTATGAAGCGAACTATGCAGGTACTTCATTTGCAACAGTTGATAATCTCAATACATTGCAATACGGATCAGCCAAAATGCATGTAACCGGAGATCGCAATACTGAACATGGTTTGAGTACTGTCGGTTGGGATGATGAAGGCGTTGCAGCCCAGCGTTGGGACATCATCAAAGATGGCGTGCTCGTTGGCTATCAGACAGACCGCCGCATAGCAGCGCGCGTAAACCAAGAGCGCAGCTTTGGTTGCGCATTTGCAGATTCGCCATCACATGTCCCAATTCAGCGTATGCCAAATGTTTCCTTGCGACCAGATCCACAAGGACCAACTCTTGAAGCGATGATCTCTTCTATGGAAGATGGCATCTACATTCGCGGTGACAAATCGTGGTCTATTGATATGCAGCGATATAACTTCCAATTTACAGGTCAGCAATTTCATAGAGTAAAAAATGGAAAGATTGTTGGCCAAGTAAAAGATATGGCCTATCAAGCAACAACTACTGATTTCTGGCGTTCGATGAAAGTTATTGGAGGCCCTTCCACTTATGTATTAGGTGGTGCATTCAATTGTGGAAAGGGGCAACCGGGACAAGTTGCACCAGTTAGTCATGGATGTCCTGCTGCGATATTTGAAAAAGTAAATGTTCTCAACACGGTAGAGGAGGCAGGCGCATGATTTCTGCACAAGATCTAATTGAGCGAATCACTGCCGCTGCCACCAGCGATGATTGCATCGTCATTGTTACTGAAACTAGCCAAGCAAATTTGCGATGGGCTAATAGCACTCTCACCACCAATGGCGTAATTCTTCAGCGAAGCATCACAGTTATTGCATTTGTTGCAGTCGATGGTGGTATGTCTGCAGGTGCTGTAACGCGAACCGACATTTCTACCGACCAAGTTGATGCTGTTCTCAAGGAAGCAATTGCATCTGCTCGCTCAGCGGGGGCAGCCGATGATGCAGCTGAGATTGCCAAGAATGTTTCATTTGGTAATTGGAGCGATGCACATAATCCAACAGGCCCTAATGTATTTTCAAAAGTTGCACCTGATCTTGGTGACATGTTCAAGCGCTCTGTTGCTGATGGCATAGAACTATTTGGCTATGCAGAGCACACGCACAAGACAACGTGGGTTGGGTCAAAGGGTGGAATCCGTGCACGCTATGACCAACCAGCAGGTCGCGTTGAAATGACTGGAAAATCTCACAATCGAACACGATCAACTTTTGAAGGTGTTGCAACTCGCGATTTTTCAAATGTTTCTATTGCATCCGTTGATGAAAAGATTCGCCAGCGCCTGCAGTGGCAAGCAAACAAAATTGATATTCCAGCAGGAAAATATGACACGGTTTTACCAGCCAATGCAGTTGGTGACTTAGTGCTTTACATGCTTTGGAGCGCAGGTGCCCGTGACGCCTTTGAAGGTCGCTCTGCCTTTAGCAAAAAAGGTGGAGGAACTCGTATCGGTGAAAAACTATCTACTTTGCCACTCAATATTTATTCAGATAGCGCTTATAAGGGCCTGGAATCAATTCCTTTTGTTGCAAGTGTGGCAAGTAGTGCATTGAGTTCGGTATTTGATAACGGCCAAAGCCTGAAACGAAATGATTTCATCAAAGGTGGCGC
>CAMDHH010000058.1 GCA_945898065.1 Bifidobacterium breve | reverse complement strand
GTGAGCCGTAACCGATAATCGCGACCTTGCGACCTTGGATGATTGATAGATCTGCATCCTCTTCGTGATACATCGTTGCCACGGTTTTCTCCTTTTTATCTTTATTCGGTTGGTTGATAGTTAGTTCTGGTAATCCGCCTGAACGCCATCGGCGATCGGAATTCCTGAGGTGCTAAGGGTACGCTCTGAAAGAGTGACGCTGCCACGCTCTAAAGCGATCAAGCCCGATTGAACGAGTTCACGAATGCCAAAGCGCTCCAGTGCTGAGAGTAAATCTGCGATTTTTGCCGTATCCCCTGTTGCTTCAATAGTGATTGAAGTCGCATCTTCATCAACAATCTTTGCCTCATATGTTTCGACGACAGCTTCAACATCAAAGCGATTCTTTGGTGTTGCTGAAATTTTCACCATCAAAAGTTCGGCTTGAACTGATTTATTATCGATGACTTCGGTAATATGAATTACATTGACCAACTTATCGAGTTGGCGAATTACCTGTTCTAATGGATGTCCTTCAACATTGATAACAATTGTCATTCTAGAAATAAGTGGATTCTCTGTCGGTCCCACTGCAAGTGAATCGATGTTGTAACCGCGTCGCGAGAAAAGACCTGATACGCGCGCAAGTACGCCAGGTGAGTTTTCAACGAGAACTGAAAGCGTATGTTTACTCATTAGAGCTCCTGTGAATCCCAATCAGGCGCAAGTTCTCGCGCGACCATGATGTCATCATTTGAAGTTCCTGCTGCAACCATAGGCCACACCATTGCATCGCGGAAAACTCTGAAATCAACTACAACAGGTTGGTCATTGATTGACATTGCCTTCTCGATTGTTTTATCAACATCTTCTGGACGCTCACAACTCAAACCAACACAACCCATTGCCTCTGCAAGCATTGGGAAGTTCGGTACACGCTTTGATTCAAGATTGGTATTTGAATAGCGACCTTCATAGAAGAGTGTCTGCCATTGACGCACCATTCCAAGTGATTCATTATTGATAATTGCTACTTTGATAGGAATATTGTTGAGAGCACATGTAACTAATTCTTGATTAGTCATCTGGAAGCAACCATCGCCATCGATTGCCCACACTGTTGTATCAGGTGCGCCAACTTTCGCACCCATTGCAGCAGGAACTGAATAACCCATAGTTCCAAGACCACCAGAGTTGAGCCATGTTCTTGGCTTTTCATATGAAACAAATTGTGCTGCCCACATTTGGTGTTGCCCGACGCCTGCAACATAAATTGCATCCGGTCCTGCAATTTTTCCAAGTCGTTCAATTACATATTGTGGAGATACCGAACCATCGGCGGGCGCGTCATAACCCAATGGATACGAACTGCGCAGTGAATACATCTGGCGCAACCACGGTGTGAGGTCCGGGCGGTTCTTTTCCAGTGCTTTCTTCAGCGCTGGAATCAATGCAGTAATAGTCTCCTTTACATCACCAACAATAGAAACATCTGCATAGCGATTCTTACCAATTTCGGCAGGATCAATATCGGCATGAATAACTTTTGCATTTGTTGCAAATGTTGAAAGTTTTCCAGTAACGCGGTCATCAAAGCGTGCACCTAATGTGATGAGAAGATCGGCTTTTTGAAGAGCAGTAACTGCTGCAACAGTTCCGTGCATTCCTGGCATACCAAGATGCAGAGTATGACTATCTGGAAACGCGCCACGGGCCATCAACGTTGTTACAACTGGTGCGCCAAGGAGTTCTGCTAACTGCAAAAGTTCACGATTAGCATTTGCTTTGATGACTCCGCCACCAACATAGAAGACTGGTTTTGAGGATTGAGTGATCAGTGCTGCAGCATCGGCGATAGCGCCACTATCTGGAGTGAGTTGTGGATGATAGCCAGGCAAATTTATTGATGTTGGCCACTCAAAGGTTGTTTCTTTTTGTAGAGCATCTTTAGCGATATCTACAAGAACTGGACCAGGTCGACCAGAACTTGCGATATGAAATGCTTCTGCAATTGCACGTGGAATATCATCAGGATTTGTGATCAGGTAGTTGTGCTTTGTGAAAGGCATTGTGATTCCACGGATATCTGCCTCTTGAAATGCATCAGTACCAATTGCAGCCGATGGAACTTGACCAGTAATTGCAACCATAGGAACTGAATCCATCGCAGCATCTGCAAGAGGTGTAACAAGATTTGTTGCACCCGGACCAGAAGTTGCAATACAGACACCGACTCGTCCAGTTACTTGGGCATATCCAGTTGCAGCATGTCCTGCGCCTTGTTCATGGCGAACCAAGATGTGGCGAATACTGCTATCAAAGATCGGATCATAAGCAGGAAGAATTGCGCCACCGGGAATACCAAACATCACATCGACGCCGGCAGATTCCAATGATTTGACGAGTGAAGTCGCTCCATTCATCGCTTTGCTCATCATCCGCTCCTTTCCTAATATGAATTGCTGGGTAAATAAAAAATCCCTCAGTTCAACTGAGGGAGCGCGAGATCGACTAACTGATCACGCGCTACTAAATCACCACCACAATTGCTGTTGAGAACATGTCTTTATTCTCCAATACAGGCTTGGTTGCGTCAACCCCAATATTGCGTATCTCACAATTTGAGCCGAAATTAGTCGCAGACAGCGCCTTGAGATGCCGATCCGACAAGTTTTGAATATTTCGCTAGAACGCCCCGTGTGTACTTATGGGTGAGAGGCATCCATCCAACTTTTCGGGCTTCAAGTTCGGCGGAATCTACAAGTAAATCGAGTTTGCGAGTTTTTATGTTGATGCGCACGCGATCGCCATCTTTTATAAATGCAATTGGTCCACCATCGACTGCTTCGGGTGCAACGTGGCCAACACATAATCCAGTTGATCCACCAGAGAAGCGGCCATCAGTAATAAGCAGAGTTGTTTTACCAAGACCCGCGCCTTTGATTGCGCCAGTAATCATTAACATTTCGCGCATTCCAGGACCACCCTTTGGTCCTTCATAACGAATCACAACAACATCGCCTGCAACGATTGTTCCATCTTGTACTGCATCCATCGCAGCTTGCTCGCGTTCAAAGACACGAGCAGGTCCTTCGAATTCTTCAATTCCGATGCCAGCTGTTTTGCACACTGCGCCATCGCTAGCAAGTGTTCCGCCAAGAATTGTGATTCCAACATCAGTTGAAATTGGTGATGAAACTGCACGCAAAATTTGTCCATCTGGATCTGGTGGGGCAATATCTTTCAAATTCTCAGCCATAGTCTTTCCAGTAACCGTCAAAACATCACCATGTAATAAGCCTGCATCGAGCAGACCTTTGAGGACCACAGGAATTCCGCCGACCTTATCGACATCGCTCATTACAAATCGACCAAATGGCTTGAGATCTCCTAGTAGTGGAACTTTCGAACCAATACGGTGGAAATCATTTAGTTCTAAATCTACTCGGGCCTCATTGGCAATAGCTAGTAAGTGCAGAACAGCATTAGTAGATCCACCTAGCGCCATCAAAATAGTGATCGCATTTTCAAATGCTTGCTTCGACAAAATGTCGCGTGTAGTAATTCCTTGGCGAATCAGTTCAACGACTGCAGCACCTGATGCTATTGCATATGTATCACGTCGACGATCAACTGCTGGTGGGGCAGCAGAACCTGGCAATGAAAGTCCAATTGCTTCACCAATACTGGCCATTGTGTTTGCTGTGTACATGCCACCGCATGCACCCTCGCCGGGACAAATTGCTCGCTCAATTTGATCAACGCGCTCCTGCGTAATCAATCCACGAGCACATGCTCCTACTGCTTCAAATGCATCAATAATGGTTACATCTTTGCCATCTACTTGGCCGGGAAGTGTTGAACCAGCATAAACAAAAACACTAGCAACATCTAAGCGCGCTGCTGCCATCATCATTCCTGGAAGTGATTTATCACATCCTGCAAAAGTTACCATTCCATCAAAACGTTCTGCCTGCATCACAGTTTCAACTGAATCTGCAATCACTTCTCGGGAAACTAAGGAGAAGTGCATTCCTTCGTGGCCCATTGAAATTCCATCAGATACAGAGATAGTTCCAAATTGCATAGGGAAACCGCCTGCAGCAAGTACTCCCTCTTTCGAAGCTTTTGCTAAGCGATCAAGTGAAAGATTGCATGGAGTGATTTCATTCCACGATGATGCAATACCGATTTGTGGTTTGACCCAATCTTCATCGCCCATTCCAACAGCGCGCAACATTCCGCGTGCTGGTGCACGCTCTAGACCATCAGTGACAATTCCAGAGCGCGGTTTCATATTCGACATAGTAAAAGTTTACCTCTCTCTGCTTACCTACGCTTGGCCTAAGAAGGAAAGTAATAATTCACGAACACGGGCAGCATCTGCTTGGCCTTTTGTCTCTTTCATAATTGCACCAATGAGTGCACCTGCAGCAGGTAAATGTCCATTGCGAACCTTGTCCGCAGTCTCTGGTTGTTCTGCGCATGCTTTCTCAATTGCGGCCATAAGGGCTGAATCATCATTGACAACCTTGATGCCACGGGCAAAAATAACAGCGGCTGGCTTGCCCTCTCCTGCAATAACACCTTCAACAACTTGGCGTGCGAGCTTGTCGGTGAGTTCACCCTTTGCCACAAGTGCAACAATTTCTGCAACATCAGTTGGTGTAATTGCTAATTCTTTTACTGAAACATTTTGCTCATTAGCGACGCGTGAGATTTCTCCGAGCCACCAACTGCGTGCCTTTGTCGGATCACTACCTAAAATTACTGTTGCTTCTACGGTGTCGAGTAGATCTGCATTAATCATTGCAGCCATCTCTTTATCTGGTACTGACCACTCTTCTTGCAGGCGCTTACGGTGAATAGATGGGCGCTCTGGTAATTGCGCGCGAAGTTCTTCAATCCATTTCGCATCTGGTTCTACTGGAACTAAATCTGGCTCAGGGAAATAACGATAATCCTCTGCTTGCTCCTTTGAGCGACCAGAGCGAGTAAGACCTGACTCTTCTTGGAAGTGACGAGTTTCTTGAACAACGCGCTCCCCCTTATTGAGTAGCTCTGCATGGCGAATCATTTCTCCACGAACAGCGCGCTCTACTGAGCGAAGTGAGTTCACATTCTTTGTCTCACTACG
>CAMDHH010000057.1 GCA_945898065.1 Bifidobacterium breve | reverse complement strand
CCAAGAGTCATATGCAGAGTTTCGCCATCTCGAACCAAAAATTCATGTTCTGATTCAACTATTTCTACATAGAGATCACCTGCTGGCCCACCACCTGCACCAACTTCACCACGACCAGATAATTGAATTCGATTTCCTGTTTCTACCCCAGGTGGAATTTTGATTGCAATTGTTTGACGCGCACGAACGCGTCCATCTCCTGCGCATTCACGGCATGGATGTGTGATTACGCTTCCATATCCTTGGCAGGCGTTGCACGGACGTGAAGTCATGACTTGACCGAGGACAGAGCGCATCACATGTTGAGTTTCACCGCGTCCCTTACACACCTGACACATACTTGGTGAAGCACCATCGGCGCATCCAGTTGCTTGACACTTTTCACATGCGATTGCGCTTTCAACAGATATTTCGCGTTCTATTCCAAAGCATGCTTGAAATAAATCAACTTCGATGCGAATGAGTGCATCTTGACCCTGACGTGTGCGAGGACGAGGACCTCGTGATCCGCCGCCACCAAAGAATGCATCCATGATGTCGCCAAAACCGCCACCGAATCCACCGCCACCGAAATTACTTCCACCCATGTCGTAGTTCTGACGCTTCTGTGAATCACTCAATACTTCATACGCAGCAGTTACTTCCTTGAATCTATCCTGAACAGATGGATCAGGATTGACATCGGGATGGAGCTCTCGCGCAATCTTGCGATATGCCTTTTTTATTTCATCTGCTGAGGCATCGCGTGATACACCCAATGTTTGATAGTGATCGGCCACTTACACGCCCTCGTTTATGAATCGACCAACGTATCGTGCAACGGCTGAAACTGCTGCCATCGAGCCTGCATAATCCATACGGGTTGGCCCGATAATTCCAAGTGCACCTAGTGGTGAACTATCACTGCCGTATCCAACAGTTACTAATGAGGTTGAACGAAGATTTGTTTCGCTCTGCTCAGAACCGATACGAACCTTTACCGTCTCATTTGCATCACCGAGTAAACGAAGCAATACAACTTGTTCTTCAAGGGCTTCAAGTACAGGATGCATTTGCGTTGAAAAATCCTCTTGGAATCTAGCTAAGTTCGCTGTTCCTGCAAGTACAACTTTTTGCTCTGGTTGCTCCATTGCCATTTCAATAACGGTGGATAAAACGATGGCGACATCGCGACGATCACTCGTGGAATAACTCTCCATAATTCCAGTCAACCGCTCAGCAACATCGGGAAGGCTTTGGCCCATCATGGCATTATTGAGTTGATTACGAATTGCAGAAATAAACTGATCTGGCACATCTTTAGTAAGTTCAATTGCACGCTGTTCGATACGTCCAGCATCAGTGATCAAAATAACCATGAGGCGCGAACTTGTGAGAGAAACTATTTCAACGTGGCGCACTCGTGACTTCACCATCGTTGGATATTGAACAACTGCTACCTGCTTAGTGACATCTGCCAATAGGCGAACTGTTCGCATGACTACATCGTCTAAATCTAGAGCGCCTTCAAGAAAAGTTTCGATAGCACGACGCTCTGCACTTGATAGCGGCTTTACGGTTGCTAACTTGTCTACAAAAACGCGATAACCCAAATCTGTTGGAATACGGCCTGCACTTGTATGAGGTTGAGTAATCAAACCTTCATCTTCTAGTACTGCCATCTCGTTTCGAATCGTCGCAGGAGAAATTCCAAGGCCATGACGATCTGCAATCGACTTAGAGCCAACAGGTTCTTGAGTTGCCACATACTCATCAACGATGGCGCGAAGAATTTCTAGACGACGAGATGACATAATTTTTAGATAGTAACGATTGCAACAGATAGAAGTGTCAGAAGAAAGAATGCGGGGAATGCAGTCTTTGGTTTATTGGCGCGAAAGTGGAAGTAAATAGCGCCAGCCATCGTGACCCACAAAACTAGGAGTGGAACCCATTGCATCCATGTAAAGCGAAGTCCTGTCACTAAACCAAGTGCGGCCAGTGCTTCAACGACGCCAATGAGGCGCGCCATCCAATCTTTGACATTGACTTCGCGCGTGCCAGAGAGCCCTTTCTCATTTCCGCTCGCCTTTGATAATCCGGAGATAACGAAAATAAGAGCAAGAAAAGCCACAATCACATTATGCGTAGTGTTCATAGTGGTCGAGGATACTAGATAACTAATTCGCGCACGATTCGATCAGCGATGAGGCGTCCCTGTGGGCTCAATTGCAGATGTTTATCAACCATGCTGATGTGGCCACTTTCGCGATAACTTTCAATTCGCTCTAACTGCGTTGGTGTCAGGGATGAGATATCAATTCCTTCGCGCATGCGAATTGCAAGCATTATTGATTCATCTCTCATCTGCTCTTCCGTCAAAATTTCACTATCTAATATCGGGCTCTCTCCACCAAATAATTTTGCTTTATACGTTGTTGGATGTTTGAGATTCCAGAATCTTTTTCCATCAATATGTGAATGAGCGCCAGGTCCAAGGCCCCACCAATTCTTATTCTCCCAATATGCAATGTTGTGGCGACATTCATGGCCTGGCTTTGACCAATTACTGAGTTCATACCATTGCAGGCCTGCTTGATTACACATTTGATTGACAAGTAAATACATATCAGCCATCAAGTCATCGTTGGGCATGGAAATATCTCCACGCTTTATCTGTGCTGCAAGCTTTGTTCCGCTTTCAACGATGAGCGCGTAAGCACTTATGTGATCAACACCCAGTGAAAGTGCTGACTCAATACTTGTTCGCCAATCCTCTAGCGACTCCCCTGGTGTTCCATAAATGAGATCAACACTCACACTTGAAAATCCTGCTTCGCGCGCCATCTCAACAGCCTTTGCGACATTAGCTGGATTATGAGTTCTATCCAAAGTTGCAAGCACGTGAGGGACCGCCGATTGCATTCCAAATGAGATTCGATTGAACCCTGCATCTAGATACTGGCGCATCTTCTCAGGCGTTACAGAATCTGGGTTTGCCTCTAATGTAATTTCGCAATCATCTGTGAGCCCGTTGCGAGTGCGAATAGCAGTAATTACTCGCCCTAGGTCAGCTGCTGGTAAAAGGCTCGGAGTTCCGCCACCAAAGAATATTGTGGGAACCACATCAGTTGGAGCGCTATCGAGTTCCTTGAGAACAGCATCAATGTAATCGTTGCTCACTATTTCTAGAGTTGCACCATCTTGTAATTCATTAGGTGTGTAGGTATTGAAATCACAATATCCGCATCTCTTGATGCAATATGGAATATGAACGTAAAACGAAAGGCCTGACATAGCTACTGCTTACGTGCGGCTTTCACCTTTTCGATATCAGCATCAGTTGCAAGGGCCGCGACGAAGGCTTCTTGTGGAACTTCTACGCGTCCCACCATCTTCATGCGCTTCTTTCCCTCTTTCTGCTTTTCGAGCAGTTTGCGCTTACGAGAGATATCTCCACCATAACATTTTGCCAAAACATCTTTGCGAATAGCGCGAATACTTTCGCGAGCAATAATGCGAGAGCCAATCGCTGCCTGAATTGGAACTTCGAATTGTTGGCGAGGAATAAGTTCGCGCAATTTTCCAGTCATCATCACGCCGTAGGCATAAGCCTTATCACGGTGAACGATTGCGCTAAAAGCATCTACTGCTTCGCCCTGCAACAAAATATCTACTTTGACGAGATTTCCTTCTTCATCGCCCTTTTCTTCGTAATCAAGGGAGGCATAGCCCTTCGTGCGAGATTTGAGTTGATCAAAGAAGTCGAAAACAATTTCTGCAAGAGGCAAGGTGTAGCGAATCTCAACACGATCTTCTGAGATGTAATCCATTCCAAGTAATACACCACGGCGCTCTTGGCAGAGTTCCATAATTGTTCCAATGAACTCTGATGGAGCCAGAATCGTAGATTTCACAATTGGTTCTTGGACACTTGCGACTTTGCCATCAGGAAATTCTGAAGGATTCGTAACACGAATTTCGCGACCATCATCCATCGTTACGTTGTAAACAACGTTGGGGGCTGTTGAAATTAGATTCAGATTAGATTCACGCTCTAGACGCTCGCGCACAATTTCCATGTGAAGCAGACCTAAGAAGCCGCAACGGAAACCAAAACCGAGGGCAGCAGAAGATTCTGGTTCATAGACAAGTGCTGCGTCATTGAGTTGTAACTTATCGAGTGCTTCGCGAAGTACTGGGAAATCAGCGCCATCGAGTGGAAAGAGTCCAGAGAAAACCATTGGCTTTGGATCTTTATATCCAGAGAGTGCCTGCTTTGTTGGATTGTTATATGTAGTAACAGTGTCACCTACACGTGACTGGCGAACATCTTTTACGCCAGTAATCAAATAACCTACTTCGCCAACACCGAGTCCTTTACTTGCAACTGGCTCAGGAGAAATCACACCAACTTCAAGTGCTTCATGGCGAACACCAGTTGAAAACATTTGAATTTGTTCACGTGGTGAAAGGTGGCCGTCGATGACGCGAACGTAAGTAACTACGCCGCGATATGAGTCGTAGACAGAGTCAAAGATCAATGCGCGCGCTGGTGCATTTGCATCACCCTTAGGGGCAGGAATTTGAGCAACAATTTGGTCGAGAAGTTCTGCAACACCATCTCCGGTTTTACCTGAAACACGTAAACAATCTTCGGGTTCGCAGCCAATGAGTTTGGCAAGTTCGGCAGCAAACTTTTCAGGTTGAGCGTTAGGTAAATCAATCTTGTTGAGTACAGGAATGATGGTCAGGTTGTTCTCCATTGCAAGATAAAGATTTGCAAGAGTTTGGGCTTCGATTCCTTGCGCGCAATCAACGAGCAATACTGCGCCTTCACACGCTGCAAGCGAGCGCGATACTTCATAAGTGAAGTCAACGTGACCGGGTGTATCGATCATGTTCAAGATGTATTCCTTGCCATCGAGGCCGCTTCGCCATGGCAGACGTACCGCTTGTGACTTAATGGTGATTCCGCGTTCGCGTTCAATATCCATACGATCTAAATATTGTGCGCGCATATTGCGTGGATCAACTACCTCAGTGATTCCCAGCATGCGATCGGCAAGAGTTGATTTGCCGTGATCGATATGGGCAATGATGCAGAAATTACGAATCTGCTCTGGATTAGTTGCTGCGGG
>CAMDHH010000056.1 GCA_945898065.1 Bifidobacterium breve | reverse complement strand
ATAAAACGTTCTCCGCCAAAACCACCGG
The DNA here is from genome assembly GCA_945898065.1 of Bifidobacterium breve. GTDB lineage: Bacteria > Actinomycetota > Actinomycetes > Nanopelagicales > Nanopelagicaceae > Planktophila. The sequence continues at coordinate 5,223 of CAMDHH010000056.1, read as the reverse complement.
TTGCAAATTCGCGATCAAGATCCCACAGCGTTAAACCATGTGTAACAACATCTAGATCAGGATGTGATCGCTGAATGTATTCAAGTGGATCAACATCTGCCATCAAGTGACCAAATGTTCGGTATGACTGGATTAACTGCTGAACGCGAGCAGTCTTGCTGATCTCCTCATCACGTGAGAAAGCAAAATCTGTAGCCCAGCGAATTGGCTCATATGGAATACGAAGTGCACTAAAGATTTCATCGTAGAAGTTTTCAGCACCCAGCAAGTATTCGTGCATGCGACGCAGGAAATCACCAGATTGTGCGCCTTGAATAATGCGGTGGTCATATGTGCTTGTAAGGGTAATTACCTTGCTAACGGCCATCTCTATGAGGGTTTGCTCGCTAGCTCCTTGGAATTCTGCTGGATAGTCCATCGCTCCAACGCCAAGAATGAGGCCCTGGCCCTGTACTAAACGAGGAACAGAGTGAACCGTTCCGATTGTTCCTGGATTGGTAATCGACATTGTTGTGCCAGCAAAGTCTTCAACCGTTAGTGCGCCGCTGCGTGCTTTCTTAATAACAGCTTCGTATGCACTCCAGAACTGTCCGAAATCTAACTCTTCGCAACCCTTAATTGATGGAACTAACAGTTGACGCGATCCATCTGGTTTAGCTAAATCGATCGCAACACCTAAGTTGATGTGTTCTGGCTTTCCAATTGCTGGCTTGCCATCTATGTCACCAAAGAAGGCGTTCATCTCTGGCATTGCTCGAACAGCCTTAATCATTGCAAAAGCGATGATGTGTGTGAAAGAAACTTTTCCACCACGACTGCGCTTCAAGTGATTATTAATAACGATGCGGTTATCAATCATCAACTTAGCTGGAATAGCACGAACTGAAGTTGCTGTTGGAACTGAAAGTGATGCTTCCATTGATTGAACTACGCGAGCTGAAACTCCGCGGATTGGTTCAAGTGATGATGCAGATGGAGTGATTAAAACTGGAACTGGCTTTACAACTGGATCTGCAGGAGTTGGTTGTGATGTTGCAGTCTCACGAAGAACTGGTTGTTGAGGTGCTGGAGCAACAGGTGAAGGTGTTGGTGCAGCTACTGGTGCGGGTTGTGAAACAACAGGTGTAGGTTGCGCAGCTTTTTGTTGTGCTTTAGGAACTGGTGGAACACCTTTATTTGGTGCTGCAGCAGTTGCTGGGGAACCTGGCTTGTTGTTTTTGAAATACTCAACCCATGCTGGGTCTACTGAAGAAGGATTCGCTAAATACTGCTCGTACATCTCATCGACGAGCCAATCATTTGCGCCAAAATCCTGTGCCGACACTGGCAAGCTCCTTCTGCATTGATTACAGACCTAAGCCTATCGGCAGTGACAGGCCTGCATAAACATGATTTGGCGCTCATAAGGCGAGATTGGCCACACTATTTTCAGTCTCCATTTCCCAGATTTCTGGGGCAGGCTTTGCCCATGGTTTTAGCGGTGGTGACGGGGGCAAGCAGGGGGCTGGGGTTTGAAAATGCCAAGTCTCTGGCTGCGCTGGGCTATGACATCGTAATGATTGCAAAAGATTCAAGCCGACTAGCCCTGGCACAGGAGTCTTTGCAGAAAGATCATCCCAATCAACACTTCACCACATATGCAGTTGATCTTGAAGATATGCAAACAACTCGAAACGTTGTTGCAATGATTTCGCAGCAACACGGTGCACCTGAAATCTTAATTCTGGCCCACGGTGTCATGAGTGACAAAATGTCTAAAACACTAAAAACAAATGATGCTGAGTGGCGTCGCGTGATGTCGATCAATTTGGATTCTGTTTTCACACTAGTTAATGGTTTAGCACCAGCAATGGTTGAAGCACGAAGTGGTCGAGTAATAATTTATTCAGCATGTCTTGGCCGAATGTCAGGACCTGGAAATGCAGGAGGTCTTGCTCCATACAGAATTAGTAAGGCTGGTGTTAATGCATTGGTGAGAAACTTTGCTCATGAAACTGGTTTAGGTTCCCGTGGCGTTTTAGTCGATGCAGTATGTCCTAATCATTCACGCACTGATATGGGTGGCGCTGATGCACCACGCAGTGCCGAAGAAGGAGCAGCGTGCGCATTGTGGTTGGCAACAAGAGGATTTAAACCTGGTGATGCAACAGGAGTTTTGTGGGAAGACAATCAAATTGTCGAGTGGTAACAGACTTTAGAGATCAGTTGGAATTGCGCGCAATACTGAAATCAATGTTGTTCCTGCTAAGGCCGCCAAAGGAATAGCAACAAACCAAAGATGTGCTTCAACTTGGTATGAAACAACGCCAAGAGCAATCAAATTAGCAAGAACTGCTGGTGCGCGGCCGTAGTACTTGCCACTCTTATAGAAAAGCCCACACAAAAGAAGCCCTCCTCCACCTAGTAATGCGAATAGCAGCACTCCAAGTAATGGAAGAAATTCAAATGAGTCGGCAGTAAAAGTAAGTACTAAAAGCCAACTTGCTAGGACTAGCACCACCCCTGCTTCAATAAAAAGTAGGGTTGCCGCTATTCCTCGCGCCTTGGCCGGATCTTGCTTCATGAGAGTGAGGTTAACTCAAAACTTTCTCTTTAAGCTGCACTTTCTTCGCGCTCCTCGCCGTTAACGTTGAGCTCGATCAGTTCACCTTCTTCATTGCGTGCAGCGATATCTTTCAAAGTTGGGCGTCCAGCTTTGCGCTTCTTGGCGATGATGCGACCTTCTTCAAATAATTCGCCGCCCCACACACCGGCGGGCTCTTTGCGTGATAACGCACCTTCTAAGCACTGTGCACGCACCGGACATCCGCCACAGAGTGACTTAGCCTCTTGAACCTGCATCTCATCCTCAGAAAAGTAGAGCTCAGGATCTGCTGTATGGCATGGCAAATTAAATGATGACCCATCTGAATACGTGCCTGTTACGGCGTCCAAACCGATCTTGTCATCTGCCCAGCCTGGTACTAGTAGTTCACTGAAGAGAACGCTCATGTTCTCACCTCTTCTTTCTGTAGATGTTTTTGGAGATTTTTTCTGTAGAATGGAAAAACGGCTCCGAATCCTTTTGGATTCGAGGCCCTTGGCTTTTAGTTCTAAATCGAGTTATTCGATTGAACCACCATTGGCCTCGTATCCGGCATAAAAAGCTGCGTAAAACGCTGGCTTTGTAGCATGCCAAGTAGAAGGCTTATTGGTTGTATGAGCAGAAGGAATCACAGCAGAACGCATTGCGTTTGCTGATACGAATGATGCGTTAGACATATTCGTTCCTTCCATTCATTTACATCCCCGCCATGGGAATGAAGTCATAAGGATAAACCATGGGTTGAGGTACTGGCAAGGCAATTAATTCCCCGCATAAATGAGCGTAAATCGGCTAGTTAATCAGGCCAGCCTCAGCCAAGAATCGTGAAGCCTTTCCGCGATAGCTCAGGCGTAGATCAGACTTTGCACGAGTAATCCCAACATAGAACAAGCGGCGTTCTTCATCAATTGATGCTTGATCACCTGTGGTGCTGTTGTTTTCAAGCGGCAAGATTCCATCACTGACGCCAATCAAAAACACACGTTCCCATTCAAGACCCTTGGCTGCGTGCAGTGTTGCGAGGGTTGTAACAGGCATTGTTGGTGGATTGTTTTGCTGAACGCGGTCTTCAACTTCGCGCAAATATGCACGCAAATTCTTTGGAGTAAATCCGCTATCACTATCTAGTTCACGAGCAAGGTGAAGTAGCGCTGCGATTCCATCGATTGCTCCCCCAGTTAAGAAAGGTTGGGCAAGAGTACGTAGTTCATCAAGCCAGGAAACACCTTCAGTTGGAATGACTGAAGCTGTGCGAACCTGTTTCAAAAAGTCACGAACTTCCTTTCGCTCAAAGAAGCGTTCGGTATTACGAACTTGGTATGGCAAGTTAGCTGCATTCATCGCTTTTTCTAAGCCATTTAATTGATTGTTAGTACGAGCTAACACAGCAATATCTTGCGCCGCTGTTCCTTCCGAAATCAACGCTTTGATGTCTCGAACTATCCCGACGATCTCTGCTGATTCATCGTTATATGCAGTGATTGTTGGCTTACTGCCGTGATCGTTGATTGCGACTAGTTCGTTGCCCATTGCGCCTTTTCGAAGGATGCTGTTTGCCGTAAAGATGATTTCCGGGGTTGAGCGATAACCAGTTGTAAGGCGGACTACTTCTGCTTCTGGAAAACGTTGGGTAAAGGAGTTGAGAAATACTGGTGTTGCACCAGCAAATGAATAGATGGTTTGCGCCGGATCACCAACAACACAGAGCTCTTGGCGTGAACCAAGCCAGGCATTGATTAATCGCTGCTGAAGCGGTGAAATATCCTGATACTCATCTACCGTAAAGAAACGGTATTGATCTTGCACGCGCTCTCGAACTTCACGCTCTTGTTCAATCATCGCCGTCGTTAATAGCAATACATCTTCAAAATCAATTGCACGTTCTTGATGCTTCACACTTTCATAGGCGGTATAGACCTTGGCCAGTTGTTCTGGATTAATGCGTGGCTTGACTGTGCGCTTGAGTGATTCACTTAAGTAATCAGATGGAGCAACCTGTGAAACCTTGGCCCATTCGATCTCAGTTGCAATATCGCGCAGCAAATCACGGGAGGTAATTGATAGCTCGCCTTGTAATTGAGCCCGCTTGATCGCTTCAGTTAAAAAACCACTCTTTGTTGTGAGTAGATCGGGTGTGCGACCACCAAATACCTGTGGCCAAAAAAAGGTGAGCTGCTTGAGCGCTGCTGCGTGAATCGTGCGGGCAGCCACAGCTGGAACACCAAGTGAACGAAGACGTGTGCGCATTTCTCCTGCAGCACGGGCTGTGAAAGTTAGTGCCAAGACTTTGTGGGGATCCATGGTGCCAATAGCTGCGGCATATGCGATGCGGTGGGTGATTGCTCGGGTCTTACCAGTGCCAGCCCCTGCAATTACACAAACAGGGCCACGGGTCGCAAGTGCAACTGCGCGTTGTTCATTATCAAGAGCTTCTAGAATCTCTTCTGCGCGTAGGTTTCCTACGGCCTCCACGATTCACCGCCACGCAGTTGTTCGCGGGTATATCCATCAACACTCGTATACCAACTTTGAATCATCCGACGAGCAACTGAAATTGTTGGAGGTAACAAAATATCTTGGGCAGCAACAGCCGTTTTCATTTCATCACGTGAAAACCAGCGTACTTCAGTTATTTCAGT
>CAMDHH010000055.1 GCA_945898065.1 Bifidobacterium breve | reverse complement strand
GCCTTGTCACGTTTCAAAATCGACTCCGTGATCCATCTGGGAGGCGTAACGGGTGAAGCAAATGAAAAAGATGCGATGCAAGTCAATGTTGCTGGAAGTTCTATTTTGTTTCGAAACTTGATTGACCAAGGTATTAAAAAGTTCATAGTTGCAAGTTCAATTGCTGTCGTTGGATGCCTTACTTCGGATTTTACTCCAAGAAAACTACCAATTCCTGATAATCACCCGTGTGATTCAGCGAATATTTATGGCGTATCTAAATATTTTGTCGAGGAATTGTGTGCATATTATTCGCACGTAAACTCGGATCTTGACTTCACGTTGTTTCGAATAGGAGCTGTTTTAGACGATGGTATTCAACCTTCAACATCGCTGCAAATAGGGGAGATGTCTATTCCTTTTTGTACTCTAGGTACGGTTTCATTGAGCGAGGTAGTCGATGCCTTGACCTTAGCTACGACTAATTCATTAGGTTCCGGAACACGAGTGATGAACTTAGTTTCGGAACGAATTCATTCAGAAATTCCTACGATTGAAGCGCTGCAACTTTGTTTGGGCAATAGGTTCAAAGAATTGAATGTTGATCACTATCGAATTGTCGGTAATGAATTCGATGCTATTTACGATACAAGTTTATTCAAGAGCTATATCAGTAACATATCGAATAACGCGTAATTGTTGAGAAGAGACTCTTAGAGCTCTAAGAGTGCTGTTGTGAACTCATTCTGGAATTTTCCAGTTGGATCACATGTGCGAACATAATCTCTAAAGTCATCAAACTTAGGATAGACAGTTCTCAAGTGAGCCCCATCAACATTAAAGACTTTGCCTAAGTGAGCTCTAAATCCAAATGGGAGTAGCGCATCTTCAATAAGTGAGACCAAGTAAGGAACTTCGTAATCATTTTTCCATGTGAAGTGAATGCAGACAGTCTCGCGACCATTTGCCGGGCTCATCCAATGCTGATCCTCTGCAATAGAGCGAATTTCAGTGACAAGTAATTTCTCACCAAAATTATGAGAGATTTTTTCAACTGCTGCAAATGCCTCTGCTGCTCGTTGTGATGGAACAAAGAACTCGCTCTGTAATTCATTTCCAGCACTTGGATTTGCATCGATTCTAAAATGGGGCAGACGCAAGTGCCATGGACCAGCAACTCCGAGTTGTTCAGTTGATGCTGTTGGATCTACTCCAAAGATTGGGTGCGCCTTTTCATTTCGTGCAGGAGTTCCAAAGTAAGAATCTGTTGTTGGAGTCTTAGATTTGAACCAAACATCTCCAACTTTTTCGCCAGCCCATGTAGTGAAGTAACTGACGTTATACGCACCTGATAAAACCTCAACGATATTTTCACCAAATGTCTTTACTGGCATATTGCCATAAACGGTCTGGAAGATTTCAAAAGTAGGTTGAATATCAACTTCAAAAGATGTTGCAATTCCTGGCAGACCCAATGCGACAACGGATGCGTAGAACTCGGAATCAACACCTCGAGTCAATGTGCGGATAGTTCCATCAGGGCCCATGAGATTTACAGATTTGATAGCTGTATGAAGCGCACCATTTTTGATACCAGAACCATGAGACCCAGTTGCGACAGCGCCGCCAATTGAAATATGGGGAAGCGATGCCAAGTTATGTAGTGCCCATCCGCGCGCATGCAAGAATTCAGAGACGACTGCGTAATTCATACCTGCGTTGATTGTTGCTGTTTTTGTCTCTGGGTGAATTTCTAATTCACTTGGCATAGCATCGAGAACAACAGCCGTATGGTGTGTATCTGCGATCGTGTTGAAACAGTGGGCTGAACCACGAGCACGAATTTTCTCGGAGCCCGAAACTACTTCTGCAAGCTCGGCGATAGATTTTGGATGCAGAGTCTGAGCATCGTGAAAATTGATATTAGTAGCCCAGTTCTGCTTTGCCATATTTACATATCCATTTCGTTTTCGTTTGCCACTTATTCGCTAGTCCTTAGTTTAGTGGCATCAAATAAGTTTGACGAGACAGGATTTGAAGTTGCCTTCTTCTAAATCTCAATTTCGATATCAGATTGGTACTTTCCAGTATTTTTACCGTTGAGAAGATGCACAAAGCCATCTCCGTAGATGCTCCAAACTTTGAGATTATTTGTCACAATTGCTGTGCCCTCATCGATTCCCACTATGCGAACACCCTCTGGCGCTTTGAGAAATAGCTGAGCGGCGCTATCGGGTATCCATTTGAAGAATTTGTTGTAGTGAGGCACAACACGAATATGTGGAAGTAAGCCGAGTCCTGCTTCTCCGCTCTCTTTCATTTTACGAAAGTGTGGAATATCAGGACCAAATGCCATAGCCCCCGCGCTACATCCAGCAAGGGATGTTCCTGATTTCCAATTCGAAATAATTGCATCCCAGACTGGAGTACCGAAGAGTGTTTGAGCCAAATAATGTGGGTCGCCACCACTGAGATAAATCAGTCCAGAATCTTTTATTTGCTCTGCATAATCAATTCGCATGGCATCTTCGCGAGTAAAGACTGGAAGGAAAACTTGCTGCGCACCAATGCGATCTGCTTGCTCTTTTCCGATTCGTTCCCAATAACGCAAACGGTCGACGCTTTCCTGCCCAGCAGCTGTTGCAAGTTGTACATATCGAAGTGAGGGGCCGCTTTGAAGAAGTGAACTCTCGAGTTCTGCCATGACGGGCAGATATTCTCCTGAGCCGACGAGTGCCAAAGTTCCAGATTGAGTCACTCACGAAACGTACCCCATTCATTATTCGTATCCATTCCACTAGCATTACGACATGATTACTCAGCGCAAACTTGGCCCATATTCTGTCTCTGCTATCGGAATGGGATGCATGCCATTTTCATTTCCTAATGATCGCTACCCAGGATTGACTGAGCAGCAAGATGTTGCAATTGGAGTAATCCACCAAGCACTCGATGCTGGTATTTCTCTTCTCGATACTGCTGATATTTATGCTCCAAGTTGGAATTCAGTTGGACACAATGAAATTATCGTTGGAAAAGCATTTGCTTCCTGGAAGGGCACTCCTGAGCAGAAAGCAAAAGTTGTTATTGCAACAAAGGCTGGTATTACTCGCGAAAATAATGGAACGATGTTTGGTATTCCAGGACGCGATGCATCAAAGAATTATTTATATCGCGCTGTTGAAGCCTCTGCACTAAAGCTAGGGCTTTCAAAGATTCCATTATGGCAACATCACAGAACTGATATCTCTCTTACCTATGAAGCACAGTTTGAAAATATCATGACACTGAAAGAACATGGATATGTTGCGCAAATTGGCGTCAGTAATGTGAATGCAAAGATGCTACTTCACGCAATCAAAGCGGGAGGTCGCCCAGAAGAAGGCGGAATCATCTCTGTACAAAATGAATTTAGTCCAAATTATCGTCACGCTGCAGATGTCATTGATATCTGTACTGAATATGGAATTGCTTATCTTCCATGGTCACCACTTGGCGGCGGTGGAAACTTTGCAAAGATTGCAACAGGTGAACTTGGCGCATTCAAGAAAATGGCTGATAGCAAAGGTGTTTCACCATACGCTCTCACCATTGCATGGCACCTAAACCAATTTCCTACATCAATTCCAATTCCCGGTGCATCAAAAGCATCATCTATTTTGGATTCGCTTTCAGGTGTGGATATCAAACTATCTGCGAGTGAAATTGCAGAACTCAATGCGAGTTGCCCAACAAATACTCCAGAGAGCCAAGAGCTACTCGAAGATCTGAAGTTCCCCGCCTAAACACAATGACATACTCAATACTTACAGATCGAAGAATTTACTGGCATTTCCATTCATGAGCTTAGCTATAAGGGCTTGGACTTCATTGCGCTGGATGTAGTCATCTCTTAGGAGTTGATCAATCGAGCGAGCAATACCTTCCCGAGCCATTTGTGCATGACCTGGAATAAGTTCAACTGGAATGAAATCGCCACCAAAAGTAAAGATTTTGTTGTGTGGGACAGTTACAAGAAACTTTGAGAGAAATTCTGTGGAAGTTATTGGATCGATAATCCATGACCAACACATGTCCACATAAACGTTAGAAAAGTGCTTTGCCATGGCTAAAAGTTCATTCTGAAGGGGATATGTGATGTGCATCAATACGAAACGAATATTTGGAAAATCAGAAATAACTGTTTGAAGATGCTCCAAATTTTTCTTGACTCGATGTAAATTCATATGGTTTGCACCTGCGATATAACCAGTATGTATTTTTACAGGTAGGTTGTATTTTTCAGACTCCTTAAGCGCGTATCTAAAGAGATTATTTCCCACTGCGTTATATTCCTCGGTACTTACCGAATCCTTGTTCAAAAGATATCGAGTCATAATTCTGCTTGCATCCCCGTCGGATACAGCGTGAAAGTCCAAATCCCGCCAATATGCACATGGATCCTTAATTGAAATAGCAATTTTGCCCCATCTGCTAAGTGCAGCCACTATCGCGTCGTGCGCATCTGTGAGGGAAGTAATCTCACTACCCAAAATATGGGCCAAAACATCGATATCCCATTGAGTAGAAATCTTTAGAGTTCCGAAGTCGTGACTAAAGAGGTCGGAATCAGCTTGATCATCGCGATAGACCTCATCAAAATCTAACGAATTTATTTGCACATGTTCGATGAGAGTCTTTTTTTGAAGAATATCTCGATAAAAACCTGGCTTTACATGCTCATTGAGTAATTGTGTTATTTCATTACAGTTTGAGGCATCTATGTCATCAATATCCCATAACATTTTGAGTGACTTGCGCAAACATTGCCCATACCCAGTGCCTCTGGTGTGCTGATAGTAAGTTGATATCAAATTCCATTTTTCAAGAGAATTCACTTCGCTACCAAAAAATCGATCATAATTATTTTGCGACATACCTGCAGATAAAAGATCTGAGTCTAAGTAGTGGCTAAATAGATAAGAAAAATCTAAATTCCCTGTGTTCTTTTCTTCGATTCTTCGAATCTCAGGAGGGAGGTGTTCATGTGTATCCTGAAAATGAGTCTCAGAGATGATTTCCTTTAGGTTCGAGTTGGGTTGCCTACTAGCTTCTCGCATTGCCACAGGTTAGTACTGACGCTTATCTCTTACAATAAGCCTAAGAAAAGAAAATTATCCAAGCAATAAATTTATACCTGCAAGCGCTGCACTTACTAGCGTGATGTTCTGAAAGAGTTCCAGATTTAGCTTATTGATTACCTTACGACCCAACATGGCGCCGAGTGGCACCAGAGGTAGTGCGGGGAGTATGTAATAGAGAGATTCAAAATTCAATAAGCCCAACGCAAGAGTAAATGGAAGTTTGAAAAGATTGACCAAAAAGAAAAGCCATGCATTATTTCCCATAAA
>CAMDHH010000054.1 GCA_945898065.1 Bifidobacterium breve | reverse complement strand
ATTACTGTTCTAACTCGCGAGGGAAAGAAACGTCGTGAAGCGGCAGAGGCTTTCGCCGATGCAGGTCGCGCCGATAAAGCAGAGCTTGAAAAAGCTGAAGGCGAAGTTATTGCGAAATATTTGCCTGCACAGATGAGTGAAGATGATGTGAAAAAACTTGTTGCAGCAGCAATCGCACAATCGGGTGCGGCGGGCCCAGGAGATATGGGCAAAGTCATGGGAATTTTGAAACCACAAGTTGCGGGCAAAGCCGATGGCGGTCTAGTTTCAGGCTTAGTAAAAGCGGCACTAGCAGGAGGAAACTAATATGAAATATGAATATGCAACTGTTCCATTGCTATCGCATGCAACCAAACAAATTCTTGATACATGGGGATCTGACGGTTGGGAATTAGTACAAGTTATTCCTGCTCCAGGTACAGGCGAGCAGCTAGTTGCCTATATGAAGAGAGAGATTAAATGAGTACAGATGTCCGTGCAAAACTTGCTGAACTTGGCTTAACTCTCCCAGTGGCCGCGCTTCCAATCGCCGCTTACGTTCCTGCTGTTCGCACAGGAAATATAGTTTTCACCGCAGGACAACTTCCACTAGTTGATGGCGCAATGGCGCAGACTGGAAAAACTGGTGGAGATGTCAGCGTAGAACGCGCAAAAGAACTTGCACAGATTTGTGCACTCAACGCACTTGCTGCTGTCGCTCTTGTTGCTGATATCAATAAAATTGTAAAAGTTGTTCGCGTTGTTGGATACGTCAATGGAATTGCTGAATTTGTAAATCACCCAGCTGTTGTCAATGGCGCAAGTGAATTATTTGTACACATCTGGGGCGATGCAGGAAAGCATGCACGTTCAGCTATTGGTGTTGCAGAACTTCCGCTCAATTCTCCTGTAGAAATTGAGCTAACTGTCGAAATTTCCGACTAGTTACTTGCCGCGCTTTGACAGGCGCTCAAGATCCAAAATAACAACTGCACGTCCATCAAGGCGTAACCAGTTGCGTCCAACAAAATCAGCGAGTGCTTTATTTACTGTTTCGCGTGATGCTCCAACTAATTGAGCTAATTCTTCTTGTGTGAGATCATGATGAACGTAGAGTCCTTCATCTGATTGCTTTCCGAAACGCTCGCCAAGATCAATGAGTGCTTTAGCAACACGTCCTGGAACGTCAGAGAAAACTAAATCACCAACAGCTTCATTTGTACGACGAAGACGTTGGGCAAGACGTTCCAATAATTGCAAAGAGACTGCCGGGTTTTCTTTGAGCCATGGAATAACTTCGTCATGTCCAAGACTTAGCAATTTTGCATCAGTTACTGCAGTTGCAGTTGAGGTACGTGGACCTGGATCAAAGAGGGAGAGTTCGCCAAACATTTCGCCTGGTCCAAGAATTGATAATAGATTTTCGCGTCCATCGCCACTTGAGGTACCAAGTTTGAGTTTGCCCTCAACTATTACGTATAGGTGATCGCCTTCATCGCCTTCGGCAAATAAAACTCCGCCCTTTGCGATCTTGACTGAATCCATCGAGGCGCGCAATGAGACAGCAGCAGCTTCATCTAGCGCTGTAAAGAGAGGTGCACGTCGTACGACATCTTCATCTGGGGTCACGAGGGGTACTTTACTCTCATGCCCGTCGATAGCGAAATTCGCAGCCAAGCAAGGGCCGTTTACCGAATCCTGACAAAAACATATCCTGAGATTCGTTGCGAACTAGATTTCAAAAATCCGCTTCAACTCATTCTTGCAACAGTATTGAGCGCGCAGTGCACGGATAAGCGAGTGAATAAGGTGACGCCAGCACTCTTTCGTAAATATAAGAATGCAAAAGCACTTGCTGGTGCTGATATTGCTGATCTTGAAAATCTAGTTTTTCAAACAGGTTTTTATCGCGCAAAGGCACGCAATATCAAAGGCCTGGCTACGAAATTAGTAACAGATTTTGATAGTGAAGTTCCAAGTACTCTTGAAGAACTTATTACGTTACCTGGTGTTGGAAGAAAAACTGCGAATGTTGTTTTAGGTCATGCCTTTGATATTCCCGGAATCACAGTCGATACACACTTTGGTCGTCTCTCTCGACGTTTTGGTTGGACTAAAGAGATGGACCCCGTAAAGGTTGAAAGAATTGTTGGCGAATTGATTCCCCAAAAAGAATGGACAAATTTGTCACAACGGATGATTTGGCATGGCCGACGCATTTGTCATTCACGCAAACCTGCATGTGGTGCATGCCCTGTCGCTAAGATTTGTCCTTCAGTTGGAATTGGCGAGATGGATAAGAAGAAAGCGCTCTTGTTGGTCAAGACAGATAAGGATTTTCGATGAAAAGAATTGCGCTATTACTGAGCACACTTCTGCTCTTATCTGGCTGTGCAAAAAGTGTTGAACCGATAGCGGGGAAAGTAATTTCTTGTGCCGAAATCAATATAGATGAATCCATTACAGATGGAGTCCAACTTGGTTGCCTTGATGGTGGAGAAGGCGGTTATTTACAAGGGCTGCGTGGGCCAATGATTCTCAACGTGTGGGCTTCATGGTGTTATGAATGTGGAATTGAAATGCCATACCTTCGCTCCTTTTATGCCAAGGCCCAGGGCAAAGTTGCACTTGTGGGCGTAGATGTTGAAGAGAAAAATATAGAGGCTGGTCAAAAATATGTAGAGAGTCATGGGATGACTTGGCCTAATTTCTATGATGCTGACGGAGGCTCTCGTGGATATTTAGGAATGGGCGTTCCCGTTACATGGTTTATTGCAGCCGATGGAAGCGTTGCTTATAAGAAAATAGGTGGTTTCAAGAATGAACTTGAAATCATTGAACTAAGCGCCAAATACTTGGATGTATCTCTTTAGTTCTCATCCTTAGATGTATCAAGGCCCTCTTTAATCAACTTCATGACATTTGGATCTGCAAGTGTTGTCGCATCGCCAACGACACGATTTTCAGCAACATCTTTGAGCAAACGGCGCATGATTTTTCCACTACGAGTCTTTGGTAATTCTGCAACAACGAGAATCTGACGTGGCCGAGCAATTGCACCAATCTCTTTCGTTACATGATTTCGAAGCTGAGTTACAAGCTCTTCTCCATTTGCATGCTCAATACCGCCACGCAAAATAACAAAGGCAACGATTCCTTGCCCAGTCATCGCATCTGCTGCACCGACAACAGCTGCTTCAGCAACTGATTCGTGTGAAACTAAAGCAGATTCAACTTCAGTAGTTGAAATACGGTGACCTGAAACATTCATGACATCATCAACGCGTCCCAATAACCAGATAGCACCATCGGTATCGAGTTTTGCGCCGTCGCCTGCGAAATAAATATTTTTAAAGCGGGACCAATATGTCTCTTTGTAACGCTCGTTCTCGCCCCAAATTCCACGCAACATTGATGGCCATGGTTGATCCAAGATAAGAAATCCTCCGTGACCATTTCCAACATCTGTTCCCGAGTCATCAACAACTTTTGCACTAATTCCAGGAAGTGGCCCCATCGCCGATCCTGGTTTAGTTGCAGTAACACCTGGTAATGGTGAAATCATGATTGCGCCAGTTTCTGTTTGCCACCATGTATCAACAATTGGACAACGGTTACCACCAATAATTTCGCGGTACCACATCCATGCTTCAGGATTAATTGGCTCACCTACTGAACCAAGTAAACGCAGAGATGAAAGATCATGTGCCTTTGGAAATTCATCGCCCCACTTCATCCACGTGCGAATGAGCGTTGGCGCGGTATACAAAATAGTGACGCCATATTTTGCGATGATTTCAAAGATACGACCTTTGTGCGGCGTATCTGGTGTGCCTTCATACATTACTTGCGTCGCACCATTTATTAGTGGGCCATAAACAACATACGAATGTCCTGTTACCCAACCAACATCGGCGGTACACCAATAAACATCAGTTTCTGCTTTGATATCGAAGACCATTTTGTGTGTGTAAGCCACTTGAGTGAGGTAGCCGCCAGTGGTGTGAAAAATACCCTTTGGTTTAGCAGTTGTTCCCGATGTATAAAGAATAAAGAGTGGATGCTCAGAATCAAAGAATTCAGGCTTATGTTGCGCACTTTGGCGCTCCATAATCTCATGCCACCAAATATCACGAGAGGAATCCCACGCAGTTTCTTGCTTAGTGCGTTGTACAACCAAAACTTTTTCAACATTTGTAGAACCCCTGAGAGCTTCATCTACTGCAGGCTTAAGTGCAAATGCAGAACCTTTTCTAAATCCTCCGTCGGATGTAATAACTAACTTTGCATCCGCATCTTGAATACGTGATAAAAGCGCATCAGCTGAGAATCCACCGAATACAACTGAATGCGGAGCACCAATTCGGGCGCATGCCAACATTGCAATTGCTGCCTCGGGAATCATCGGCATATAAATTGCAACTCGATCTCCCGCAGTGATCCCTAATTCAATAAGTGCGTTTGCAGCTTTCTTTACTTCAGTTAGAAGTTGTGCGTAAGTGATGTCGCGTGTATCTCCAGGTTCGCCTTCAAAGTGGAAAGCAATTCGGTCACCGCGTCCTGCTTCAACATGACGGTCTAATGCATTGACTGTTGCATTTATTTTTCCGCCAACAAACCATTGGGCAAAGGGTGGCTGCCAATCAAGTACTTGATCCCATTTCTTATCCCACGTTAGCTCTTCGGCTTGCTTTGCCCAGAAAGCTAAGCGATCAGACTCCGCTTCCTTATATAGAGAAGCCTTGCCATTTGCTGCGGTGCTAAATGCTGCACTTGGCGCAAATGTGCGATTTTCACTGAGTAAGTTTTCTAGGGAATCTTTTTCCTGGCTCATAACACTTGAGATTACTAGTTCAGCCCTATTTATCAACAGTCTTTTCTGGTGAGACTTTTTTCTCAGGCAAGTTGGTGAGGATACGCACTCAATTCATCCAAAAAATTCCAACGAAAGTAGAGAACTATGGGCTTTGCCGCATTCCTCCTCGCATTTATCAAATTTCTCATGAACCCAACCATGATCATGGCCTTTGCCAACCTTTTATCTAAAGCACTCAAAACCCTTAGCTAAGGCGCGAGGCTGGAAACGCCTCAATAAATAGGCGTAATTTCCGAGTTAGTGCCAATTAGTGAGAGGATACGTCGTAAGCCTCTCATCGGCCCAATGGTGCGCACGGTATGAGATTTACACCTTGAGCCGAATAATTTGGAGCCTAAATGCCAATTGCAACCCCAGAAATTTATGCCGAAATGTTGGATCGTGCTAAAAAAGGCGCTTTCGCTTATCCAGCAATCAACGTTTCATCATCACAGACCATCACTGCAGCTATTCGTGGATTTGCCGAAGCGCAATCAGATGGAATTATTCAATTTTCATGGGGCGGTGCTGAATATGCATCTGGCTCAACAATTAAGAAGATGGTCGATGGAGC
>CAMDHH010000053.1 GCA_945898065.1 Bifidobacterium breve | reverse complement strand
ACGTGATGATGTCTTCTCTGTTGGGAATATGTACTCACTTGTTGCAAGCTCTGGAGCAATCTTCTCCATCTCAGCTTGTGCACCCTTTACTGGACATACGTAATTTACATATGCAGCAACTTCGGCAGCAACTACTGGGTCATAGTAATAATTGATCATCTTCTCGCCATTTGCTTTACCTTCTGCAGATGCAGTTGAAGGAATCATCAAGTTATCACCTGAGATAGTTCCGCCTGACTCTGGGATTGCAAAGTCAAACTTGCCCTCATTTTCAGAGGCCAAAATAAACATATCGCCAGACCAACCGATAACTGCTGTCGCATCTCCTGATGTTAGATCTTCTGCATATTCGTTGCCCTTGACGCCGCGAATCCAACCATCGGCAATCTTCTTAGCCATGAAGTCAACTGCATTCAAATATTGCGCTTCTGTCACGGTCTCAGGATCTACACCTTGTGCGAGCAAAATAATTCCAATTGTGTCGCGCATCTCTGAAAGCACAACAATCTTTCCCTTATTTTGTGGAGCAAAAAGATCGTCGAGTGTGCGAATTCCCTTTGGATTCTTCTCGGTATTCCAACCAAAGCCAGACATAATGCCTTGCCATGTCAGAGTTGATTCACGTTGTGGATCATATGAAGGTGATGCGAGTGAATCTAGAATATTTCCTGCATTAGGAATATTCGCTAAATCAAATTTTTGTGTGTAACCGAGTCGAAGCCAACGTGCAGCCATCCAGTCAGTTGGTGTTACAACGTCGTAACCAATATCTTCTCCAAGCTTGAGTTGCGCTTGAACTTTTCCATAGAATTCATCATTATCGTTATAATCTTCAAAATACTTAGCTTCAATTCCAGTTTGTTCAGTAAACTTAACAAGAGTTGGATAAGTCTTTGTTTCTTCATCAAAATCCAAATACAAAGGCCAGTTACCCCAACGAACAGAATTTTCGGCAGAAGCACCATCTCCGCCAGAGCCACACGCTGCTAGTAATCCTGCAGCACCGAGTCCACCTGCGCCTGCAAGAACTGCACGGCGTGAAATACGCGATCCAAGGATTGAACGCGCTTCTGGTGAGAGTGAATTTTCTGTAGCCATACTGATTTACTCCTTATTGGTTAGTGATAGTTGGTCAAGGTTAGGTTGGAAATACTACGCCCCAAGATTAGTCATTACATGCTTAATTCGGGTGTAATCCTCGAATCCATATGCTGACAAGTCCTTGCCGTAGCCCGAACGCTTGAAACCCCCGTGAGGCATCTCTGCCACAACGGGAATATGTGTGTTGATCCAGACGCATCCAAAGTCAAAGGCCTTTGCCATGCGCATTGCTCGGCCGTGGTCCTTGGTCCAGACACTCGATGCCAAGCCATAGTCGACTCCATTGGCCTTACTAACTGCATCGGCCTCATCACTAAATTTTTGAACTGTGATGACAGGTCCAAATATTTCACTTTGAATCATCTCGTCATCTTGCTTGAGATCTGCAACTACTGTTGCCGGGAAGAAATAACCAGGGCGATCTAGGGCTTTTCCACCTGTTGTTACTCGTGCATGTGATGGGATTCGATCAAAAAAGCCGCTGACTCGAGCTAATTGGTTTGCGTTATTTACGGGTCCCAAGAAGACATCTTCGTGAGGAGCGCCAATTGCAATTCCCTTGGCCTGCTCTGTTAGTAGTGCTACAAATTCATCGTAGGCAGATGCTTCGACAATAACGCGCGTTGCCGCTGTGCAATCTTGTCCCGCATTGAAATAGCCAGCAATGGCAATTGTTTCTGCCGCTGCTGCTAAATCGGCATCAGCAAAGACAACAACAGGTGCTTTTCCACCTAGTTCTAAGTGAACGCGCTTGAGTTGAGTTGCAGCAGACTGCGCAACTTGAATACCAGCGCCGACAGAGCCAGTAATCGAAACCATTTCAGGGCGTTTATGTTCAACGAGTGCGCGACCTGTTTCGCGTTCTCCGCACACAACATTGAATACACCTGCTGGTAAAAACTCTGACATAACTTTTGCCATCCATACAGTTGACATAGGTGTTGTATCACTTGGCTTTAGAACAACAGTATTTCCTGCTGCAATTGCCGGTGCCCATTTCCACACTGCCATCATCATTGGATAGTTCCACGGCGTTACTTGACCGATAACTCCAATAGGTTCGCGGCGAATAAAAGATGTCATTCCAGGCATATATTCAGCAGCAGATTTTCCTTCAAGATTTCTGGCAGCCCCTGCAAAGAAACGAATTTGATCCACCATCGGTGGGATTTCCTCTGATGTGACGAGTGAAATTGGCTTACCTGTATTTTGTGATTCAATTTCAATGAGTTCGCTTTGCTTGCTCTCTATAGCATCAGCAATTCTTATTAGTGCAAGCTGGCGTTGCGACGGTGTTGAATCGCGCCAGCCAGGAAAAGCATCACTTGCTGCTTTGAATGCAGAATCTATATCTGCGCTATTTGATTTCGGTGCACTTGCATATGCCTGACCAGTAGATGGATTGATAATTGATGTTGTCTCACCTGAAGTGCTATCTACCGATTTACCATTTATAAAATTCCCTAACTTTTCCATGGCGTGAGCCTACCAATTGGCAATCTGGCGCTCTAGTCCTCTCGGGTTTTTTCTGCTGCTGCTAACTGCCCGCATGCCCCATCGATCTCGCGCCCCCTAGTGTCGCGAACTGTTACGGGAACCCCATAGCTTTCAAGGATTCGCACGAATTCTGCTTCATCTTGTGGGCGTGATGCAGTCCACTTAGAACCAGGGGTTGGGTTGAGTGGAATCAAATTCACATGGGCATTTCGATTTTTCAATAGCCGACCCAATAGATCTGATCGCCAGGACTGATCATTGATATCTCGAATCATGGCGTATTCAATTGAGTAACGTCGCCCAGTTTTTTTCTCATAGGCATCCGCTGCTGCGAGTACTTCTTTTACTTTCCATCGTGAATTAATAGGAACGAGTGAGTCACGTAATTCATCATCAGGAGTATGCAAGGAAACAGCAAGAGTGACAGAGATGCCTTCTTCAGTTAGCTTTTCAATTCCGTTTACTAATCCGACAGTTGAGACTGTCACTGAGCGCGCACTGATACCTAATCCATCTGGATTTGGATCTGTAATATTTCGAACTGAGCGCATTACAGCGTTATAGTTAGCAAGTGGTTCACCCATACCCATGAATACAATATTTGAAAGTCTTGTTGGTCCACCCGGTAATTCGCCCTCAGTGCATGCACGTGCTGCTGCAACAATTTGTTCTGTAATTTCACCAGCACTCAAATTTCGAGTAAGTCCTGCTTGACCCGTTGCGCAGAATGGACAATTCATGCCGCATCCTGCTTGAGATGAAATACAGACGGTTACTCGATCTGTGTAGCGCATCAAAACACTCTCAACGAGAACTCCGTCGTGGAGTTTCCATAAATCTTTGCGAGTCATACCGTTATCGCACGTAATAGAGCGAACTAACTCAATAAGTTTTGGAGTGAGTTGGTCTGCGATGCTTTGGCGCATCTCTGCTGGAATATCACTCCATGTTGATGGATCATGAGATAGGTGAGAAAAATAATGAGTAGCCACTTGTGAGGCGCGATATCCAGGTAGTCCAAAAGAGGTTGCAAATTCTTTACGCTCTGACGGTGAAAAATCAGCTAAATGCTTTGGAACCTTCTTGCGCTGTGGGGGTTCATCAAAGACTAATTTCAGTTCATCGCTCATAAATATCGCTTCACAATTTCAAGGGCTAACCACATGGCTGGTGATGAAAGTAGAACTGAATCAAGGCGGTCAAGCATCCCGCCATGGCCTGGAAGAAGTGAGCCCATATCTTTGAGTGACATATCGCGCTTCATCGCACTTTCAATGAGATCGCCACATGTTGCAGTAAAGACAATCATGAGACCAACAGGTATTCCAATCCACCAATGCATATCCATGATGTAGTGGAATCCGATAATTCCACCAATTACTGTAAAGACAATAGAACCAATTAGTCCTTCCCACGATTTCTTAGGACTAATTTTTGGCGCAAGAGGGTGTTTGCCAAAGAGCACTCCTACAAAATAACCGAATGTGTCATTACAACCGACAAGAATCACAAAGGTCATCACACGTTCCAGGCCCGTACTTGGGCGAGCCAATAAAATTAGAAATCCTGCCAAGAATGGTAAATAAATAATTGTCAATGATGTTGCAGTTGCTCTAGATACAAAGCCTTCAGGGCCATGGCGAAGTAGTGAAATAAGAAGGATTGGGAAAGCAATTGCTGTGGCTATCGCCAATCCTGCAAC
This sequence comes from Bifidobacterium breve, assembly GCA_945898065.1. Taxonomy (GTDB): domain Bacteria; phylum Actinomycetota; class Actinomycetes; order Nanopelagicales; family Nanopelagicaceae; genus Planktophila. The sequence goes on along the minus strand of CAMDHH010000053.1, from coordinate 1,479 downwards.
TCCACCATTCCATGTGGCATAGGCGAGTGCAAGCGTTGTAATGATGAGTAATCGATATGAAATAGTTATTTGTGCGCTTCCAAATGCTCGAACAATCTCGCGGATCCCAAGAATTACTGCGACGGCGACAACTACTGCAAATATTTCACGCTGATAAGCAAGGGCAAACCAGATAAGTCCTAATAGTGAAAAGCTGACACCAATTGAGGGCAACAATTTTCTACCGGCACGCTTATTGATTGCCTCATTTATCGAATTGAAATCAGACACAAAAGTGGGAACTTCTCAGATTTCGAGAAGTTCAACCTCCTTATGCTTGAGTAATTCATCGACTTTAGCCACATGGTCAGCAGTGACTTTCTCTAACTCTTTTTCCCCACGGTTCAAATCATCTTTACCAATATGGCCATCTTTTTCTAATTTTTCAATAGCTTCCTTTGCTGCACGACGAATATTTCGCATCGATATTTTGGAATCTTCGCTCTTGCCTTTGGCAACTTTGATGAATTCCTTGCGGCGCTCCTCTGTGAGTTGAGGAAAATTGATACGGATAACTACGCCATCATTTCCTGGATTCACACCAAGATCTGATTCGCGAATAGCCTTCTCGATTGCCGCCATCGCACCTTTATCAAATGGAGCAATGACAGCCATGCGCGCTTCGGGAACTTGAATTGAGGCTAATTGAGATAGCGCTGTGTATGTGCCGTAATAATCAACCATGATTTTATTGAAAAGTGCTGGGTTAGCGCGACCAGTTCGAATAGATGCAAAATCATCTTTAGCAACTTCAACCGCTTTGCTCATCTTCGAATCTGCATCCTTGAGGATGGTAGTTATGTCAGACATGTCGACTCCTCCTCCGTACCTAAGTTTTAAAACCTGAGCCGCTTATGCGACCAAGGTTCCGATCGCCTCGCCACGAACAGCGCGGCCAATATTTCCATTTTTCATAAGGTCAAAGACCACGATAGGCAGATTGTTCTCGCGGCACAAGGCGAATGCTGCAGCATCGGCTACGGCGAGAGACTTACTCAAAACTTCATCGTAGGAGATTGTGTCGAACTTAGTCGCCTTGGGATCCTTTTTAGGATCTGCGCTGTAAACGCCGTCAACACCACTTTTTGCAAGTAAGAGTGCTTCAGAACCAATTTCAAGTGCGCGCTGGGCAGCAACAGTATCTGTTGTAAAAAATGGCATTCCTGCTCCTGCGCCAAAAATTACAACGCGACCTTTTTCGAGGTGGCGAATTGCACGGCGTGGAATATATGGCTCAGCAACTTGACCCATTGTGATTGCTGTTTGGACGCGAGTATCAACGCCCTCTTTTTCTAGAAAATCTTGAAGTGCAAGGCAGTTCATCACTGTTCCGAGCATTCCCATGTAGTCAGCACGCGCACGATCCATGCCACGCTGTTGCAGTTCTGCGCCGCGGAAATAATTACCTCCGCCAACAACAATTGCGATTTCAACGCCACT
>CAMDHH010000052.1 GCA_945898065.1 Bifidobacterium breve | reverse complement strand
TGCGCAGTGAAGCTGCATCTACGGCATCAAGAATGTTCATTGTCGTCCTCTAATCGATACTTATTTAGGTTCAAAGCCCGGACTCGGTGGAGCCGTGCAGACTGCGTATCTTGCCACAGGAAGGGCTCTGAGCGTAAATCGGCTAAATCCCGAGCGTAGCCTTGAGCACTTTATGTAGGTGTGGACCAGCGGCCAGCGATGTTGCAGGTATGCATCCTTCTTGGGTTGTAACGATTGCCCCTGCCTCTGTAGCGATGAGTGCACCCGCTGCAAGATCCCATTCTTTGAGGCCAGATTCAAAATAAGCATCGAGTGAACCCATGGCAACATGACATAGATCAACTGCTGCTGCGCCATTTCGACGCATATCGCGAATAAGTGGAACGAGTGCACGCATATGTTCAACTTGTGAAATTCGATCGTCAACATCGTATGCAAAACCAGTTGCTATAAGTGCGCGATCTAAATCGATTGGATCATTGCAACGAATGGGGCGACCATTGAAAAATGCGCCTCCCCCTTTACTTGCATGCCACACTGAATTTATTGTCGGAGCAACGACAACTCCTACTAATGTTTCGTGATCATTTTTTGCCGCAATACTTACATTCCATCCAGGTAATCCATATAAATAGTTGACTGTTCCATCAAGTGGATCAATGACCCAAGTAATCCCACTTGTTGATTCTTTGGAAGATCCCTCTTCAGCGATGATTCCATCATGAGGACGAGCCTTGAGGATTGCTGAAACGATAAGATCTTCGCTTCCTTTATCCATCTGAGTAGCAATATCAATTGCAGTAGATTTTGAAACTAGTTCAAAAGTTGCAGGTCGATTCATCAGAAAATCACCCGCTGATGAACCTATTGATTGCGCAAGTTCAAGCAATTCTTTGGTCTTAGACACATCCACAACCTTACCTCTTCACATAGAATCGCCCTATGTTCTCGGCATATACAACCCTCTTTAGAACACCCGGGGGTATGAAATTTTCGATCGCCGGCTTTATCGGTCGAATGCCGATTTCAATGGAGGGCCTAGCCCTTATTTTTGTGGTTGTGGCTGCAAGTGATTCATATGCACTCGCTGGTCTATTGAGTGCAATTGCTGAAATCACAAAAACTGTTGCTACACCTTTTTGGTCTCGCCAAGCTGATCGATATGGGCAACGAAAAGTACTTTTATTCATTGTTCCAACACGCACAATTCTGATGGCCTTTTTTATTATTTGCGTACTCAACTCAACACCTATTTGGAGCTGGTTTCTCACAATCATTTTGGCCGAACTCACAACCATTAATGCAGGCGGAATGGTCCGTATCCGATGGCTCTATGTTTTGAATAAAACTAAAGCCGATCACCACCTGATCAATACTGCCTATTCCTACGAATCGCTCATTGATGAGTTCGTCTTCATTTTTGGCCCGATGATTGCCACTGTATGTGCCACTTCTATTCATCCTGCCGCCGGATTGATTGCTGCGCTCTTCTTCTTCTGTACTGGGCTTCCAGCACTTGCACTTCAAAAAAATACCGAGCCACCGCTTACTCCACGTGTTGAGGGTGAGCCACATCCTGCGGTCTTGCGAAATATTGTGGTTCAAGCAGTTGCGCTGCCTACAGCAATACTTGGAGGTTTCTTTAGCTCTGTCTCTATTTGCGTAGTTAGTTTCACCGAAGTTCGTAATGCGCAAGGACAGACCGGAATACTCCTTGCCTTATGGGCTGGTGGAAGCGCAGTATCTGCAATCATTTTCGGAGTTGTGAAGTGGAAATCCACGCCAGCATTTCGTTATTTGGCCACATTATTTTCTCTGACCATACTGGCAATTCCTTTTTTATTCGTTACAAGTATTCCTCTTTTGGCTCTCGTGCTATTTATCAATGGTCTTGCAATTGCACCAATTCTTATCACTGGATATGCCATTGTCGGAAAAGCAGTGCCACAAGCACAGCTCACTGAAACATTGGCATGGGTCACAGCTGGAATGCCAATTGGTGGAGCAACTGCAAGTGCACTTGCTGGGTGGGTTATTGATAATCATGGTGCAGAAACTGCATTCTGGGTTCCAATGGGCTTTATGGTCGCATCACTTTGTGCCACGCTGGCCTACTTCTCAACGTATAAGGCTCTCATCAGTTACCCTCAGCACCGTGACTGAACTTAGAATCAATGGCCGAAGCGATGACGGCCTCCATCTCAATCTTTTAGATCCCGATGGAAAAGAATTTACAGTCCGCATCACTGACACTTTGCGCACGACTGTGAGTCAACAAAAACTTTCAGTTGTGCCACACGCAGATGAGCCAATCATTAGCATTGCAGAGATTCAACGCAGATTGCGTGCAGGAGAATCTACCGAAGCACTATCTCGTGAAAATAATATTTCTCTAGAGAAGATTGAACGTTTCTCTGGACCAATCTTGCAAGAGCGTATTTACATCATTGATCAGGCGCAGCAGATTGCGATCCGCAAAGAGAGTGGGCGTGATCCTGTTGGTCTCCTTGGCGTTGTAATTTCTCGCTTAGCACCGCGCAATATTGATAGTGCGCAATTGGAATGGAATACATGGCGCCATGAAGATGGCACATGGACTCTAGAGCTCCACTATCCAAATTCATCTGGTCGTGGAAAAGCTCAGTGGAACTTTGACCCAACGCGGCGCACTATTAATTCACTTGATGAGAATGCGCGTTGGATGATGGGCGATGAAGCCCCTGTTCGTACAACTCCAGAACATGGCCTTGTTCATACTGATACGCCTCACCCTGTTAGATCACTCGAGACTGTAGAGCCGATTCGTGAAACACCTCGCCTTGCTGTAATTCGTGAAGAGCCTGATGACGAGGCAATCAAAGATGGAATTACCGCTAGAGCTAAAGTTCCTAGTTGGGATGAAATTATGTTTGGTATCAAGAAAGATGACGAGCAAAACTAATTCAACGTTGTTGTAAGTAAAGGAACTTTGCTTTCAATCTCGCTATTTCCTCCATGGTGTCCCACCATCGCACCCTCTTTATCTTCGCGAGATTGCTCAATGAGTACAACACCGCCTTGGGCAACTGCAATTACTTCACCCATTCGATCAAATGATTCTTGTGAGATGTGGCTACCAAATAGATTGGCTTCAATTGCCTCTTCTCGGGTAAATACTTGCGCATCCTCTTTGAGGAATTCACGCCACTGCATAGCAACTTCATCACGAGCAGCTTTGCTATCGCGAGAAGAGTCCAAGTAGAGGTGGCGGGCTCGTGGTTCACCAGCAATGACTGATATTCCCTCTGCAAGCGGGTTATCAATACCAATAATTATCTTCTTTGTAGCACTCACCATTCCGTGATCTGCGGTTAGCCAGATGCGAGTTTTACTTGGCAGTTCTTTCACTAATGATGCATACATCGCATCAATCATGGAAAGAGCAGCAATCCATTTTTCAGAGCCAACTCCATCGCTATGGCCCGCCACATCTAATTCATTGACGTAGAGATACACAAAAGAAGGTGTTGCTTTGAGAGCAGCCTTGGTCTGCGCAATTATGTCAGTAGCAACATTTGCACCTAGGTATTGTGCGCCGCGAAAAACTGCGCGGGTAAATCCAGTATTTTCATATCTCTTGGCTGCAACGTGTGAGACAGAAATTCCAGCTTCTGTACCTCGTTCGAAGAGCGTCGGCACTGATTGCCAATTAATGGGATCAACTCGTTCATCCCATTTGAGTGCGTTGAGAATTCGCCCGCCACTTCGTGGAACTTGAACTGTGTAACCCAACATTCCGTGCACTCCCGGAAGTTCACCAGTTGTCAGTGTTGCCAAACTTGTAGCTGTCGTTGATGGAAATGAGGTCTGAATATTTCCAAAATTATGCAATCTTGAAATAGCAGGAGCGAATTCGCCATACTTTTCAATTGCATCGGCACCCAGACCATCGATTAGAAAAAGTAATTCCCGACCACCGGGGCTCTCCCCTATGCCAAGGAAATCCTGTGCACCATCTAAAGACAAAGATGCAAATATCGATGGAGTTATTTGCGATAAATGCACGGACATATCTTCTCATTGAATCGATCATTCTTCATGGGCACTAATGAGATGAAGTAATCAAGGCGCGCCCACCTGTCGCTACCAAGATTTAGCTACTCCTCTTGGCAGAATGCCCTCCATGGCTACTGCGAAGACTCCCGCGAAATCAGCGGCAAAAGGTAAGAAAGTAATCGGACCTAAACCTGGAGAATTTCCAGGAAAGATTGTTGATATTGATGTATCAACTGAAATGTCTGAGTCCTTTCTTGAATATGCATACTCTGTTATTTATTCGCGCGCACTTCCCGATGCACGCGATGGTTTGAAACCTGTACACCGTCGCATCTTGCATCAGATGGCAGATATGGGTCTGCGCCCTGAACGTGGACATGTAAAGAGTGCTCGTGTAGTCGGTGAAGTGATGGGTAAGTTGCACCCACATGGTGACGGCGCAATCTATGACGCACTTGTTCGCATGGCGCAATCTTTTTCAATGGGTCTTCCACTCATCGATGGTCACGGAAACTTTGGTTCACTCGATGCAGGTCCTGCAGCGATGCGTTATACAGAAGCACGACTCGCAACTGCTGCAATGGCAATGGTTGCCGAAGCCGATGAAGACACTGTCGACTTTGGGCCAAATTATGATGGCCAGATTTTAGAACCACTTGTTTTGCCTGCCGCTTATCCAAATCTTCTTGTCAATGGTGGTTCAGGTATCGCAGTTGGTATGGCAACAAATATGGCACCTCATAATTTAGGTGAAGTAATTGCTGCCACAAAACATCTCATTGATAATCCAAAAGCAACGATCAATCAATTGATGAAATTTGTACCGGGTCCAGATTTTCCAACTGGTGGAGAACTAGTTGGCCTGGAAGGCGTGCGCGAGGCCTATGCAACAGGTAAAGGTTCTTTCAAAGTCCGCGCAACAGTTGAGATTAATAAAGTTACTACTCGTAAAATGGGAATTGTTATCAAGGAGCTTCCATTTACTATCGGTCCAGAAAAGGTCGTTGAGCGAATTGCTGACCTAGTAAAGGCTAAGAAGATCCAAGGAATTAGCGACATCATTGATCTCTCCGATGGTCAGACAGGTACAAATGTTGTTATTGAACTCAAGAATGGTTTTGAACCAGAGAATGTTCTTGAACAACTCTTCAGACTCACCCCAATGGAAGATGCCTTTTCAATCAATGCTGTGGCACTGGTAAAAGGAAAGCCACAGACACTTGGACTCAAAGAACTTCTTCAAGTCTTCATTGAGCACCGCATTGAAGTTGTTCGTCGTCGATCCGAATTCCGTAAGGCAAAAGCCCAAGCACGTCTAACTCTCGTTGATGGTCTGCTCAAAGCAATTATTGATATCGATAAAGTTATCAAAATAATTCGCAGCAGTGATGATGCATCAACTGCAAAAGAATCACTGATCAAGGGCTTCAAACTCAATGATGAACAGGCAACCTATATCTTGGATATGCCACTTCGTCGATTGACAAAGATGAGCAAACTCGAACTCGAAAATGAACAAAAGGAGCTTGCAAAAACGATTGCCGCCCTTGTTGCTCTTCTCAAGAGCGAAGAGAACATCAAGAAACAGGTCTCTGATGAACTCACAGCAGTCGGTAAATCTTTTGCAATCCCTCGTCGTACGCGAATCGGCAAAGCCTAATTTCGTATAACTTCTAGGCTGTGGGAGACTTCGTCAAATGATCTCCACACAGGCTCTTGAATTGCGTGCTGGGGCAAGACTCTTAGTATCTGGCGTCACTGTTCGCATCA
>CAMDHH010000051.1 GCA_945898065.1 Bifidobacterium breve | reverse complement strand
GAGATTTCTTCGCTGAAGTTATGCCAGAAGATCTCTTGAAATTTGGAATGATTCCAGAATTTATTGGGCGTCTTCCAGTAATTACAAGTGTTGAAAATCTAGATAAAGAAGCGCTCATGCGCATCCTTACTGAGCCAAAGAATGCTCTCGTCAAGCAATACCAACGTCTCTTTGATCTAGATAATGTTGAACTCGAATTCAATGCTGATTCCCTCGATGCAATTGCCGAACTCGCGCTCAAGCGTGGAACTGGTGCACGTGGACTTCGCGCCATCATGGAATCAGTTCTTTTAGCCGTTATGTATGACGTACCTAGCCGTTCTGATGTTGCTAAGGTCGTTGTCACTAAGGAATGCATCAACGATGGGGTTTTGCCTACGATGATTAATCGCACAGGCGATATTCCAAAGCGCGCACGGGCTCAAAAGGGTCAAGAGGAGAAGAGCGCATAATCTAGACTGCTCTCTATGAGTCAGAATAAGCGCGAACTTGCGTCGACCTTTTCACCGGCCGATATTGAGTCACCGTTATATGAAAAGTGGATCAAGGCTGGTTATTTCACCGCCGATAACACTTCTGAGAAAGAGCCATACACAATTGTTATTCCGCCTCCCAATGTAACTGGCAGTTTGCATATTGGTCACGCACTCGATCACACGCTACAAGATGTGCTTATTCGTATGAAGCGTATGAAGGGTTTTGAAACACTCTGGTTACCAGGAATGGACCACGCTGGAATTGCAACACAAAATGTTGTCGAAAAACAACTAGCCGCTGAAGGAAAGTCGCGCCATGATTTAGGACGTGAAGAGTTTGTAAAGAAAGTTTGGGAATGGAAAGCCGAATCTGGCGGTGCAATTCTTGGACAGATGCGACGCCTAGGCGAGAGCGTTGACTGGAGCCGTGAAGCATTCACGATGGATGCAAATGGAATCAAAGCTGTGCCAACGATTTTCAAGAAGCTCTATGACGCAGACCTTATTTATCGCGCAGAGAGAATCATCAACTGGTGTACACGTTGTTTGACCGCGCTCTCCGATATTGAAGTAGAGCATTCAGATGTTGAAGGCGAATTTGTATCTATTCGCTATGGCGAGGGCGATCAACAAATCACTGTTGCAACAACTCGTGCTGAAACGATGCTTGGCGATGGCGCTGTTGCAGTACACCCTGATGACCCACGCTACAAGCACATGGTCGGCACACACGTATTGCTCCCACTTGCTAATCGAATGATTCCAATTATTGCCGATGAATTAGTAGACCCAGACTTTGGAACAGGTGCGGTAAAAGTAACTGGAGCGCACGATCCCAATGACTTTGAAATGGCAACACGCCACGGAATTGATATGCCAATCATTATGAATGAGCACGGAGTTATGGCTAATTCCGGTACGCAATTCGATGGCATGGACCGCTTTGTTGCAAGAAAAGCAGTTGTTGCAGAGCTCAAAGCACAAGGCCGTGTAGTTGCAGAGAAGCGTCCATATCTTCACTCAGTGGGACATTGCTCTCGTTGCGATACAACTGTTGAACCACGTTTGTCCATGCAATGGTTCGTTCGCGTTGCACCACTTGCAAAAGCAGCAGGAGATGCTGTGCGCGAAGGACGAGTAAAGATTGAACCAAAAGAATTAGAACCGCGCTATTTCGATTGGGTCGACAACATGCACGACTGGTGTATCTCTCGACAATTGTGGTGGGGACATCAAATTCCTGTTTGGTATGGACCAAATGGTGAAGTTTTAGTTCTTGGTGTTGATGAAAAAGCACCCGCTGGTTATGTTCAGGATCCAGATGTTTTAGATACATGGTTCTCATCTGCGCTGTGGCCATTCTCAACTCTTGGTTGGCCAGAGATAAGCGCAGATGTAAAGAAGTTTTATCCAACCAGTGTTCTAGTAACTGGTTATGACATTTTGTTTTTCTGGGTTGCACGCATGATGATGATGGGAATCTTTGCAATGGATGGTGTTGCGCCATTCCCAGTCATTGCACTTCACGGTTTGGTACGCGATCGCTACGGTAAAAAGATGAGCAAGAGTCGCGGAAACACAATTGACCCCCTCGAATTTATGGATCGCTACGGCGCTGATGCACTGCGCTTTGCACTTGCTCAAAAGGCAAACCCAGGAACCGATCAAGCGCTAGCGGAGGAATGGGTTGGTGCATCGCGTAACTTTGCAACAAAGCTTTGGAATGCGACGCGTTTTGCAATAATGAATGGCGCAAATGTCGATGGCGAGCTCCCAGCACTTGATTCACTCAATGCAATAGATAAGTGGATTTTGAGCCGTCTTTCAGAAACTATCTCTGAAGTAGATCATCTACTTGAGGGCTATGAGTTTGCTCGTGCATGCGATGTAATTTATCACTTTGCATGGGATGACCTGTGCGATTGGTATTTAGAACTTTCCAAGGAAACTTTTGCATCTGGAGATAGCGATGCAACAAAGCGAGTTCTAGGCCACGTACTCGATCAATTGCTCAAGTTGATGCACCCAGTTATGCCCTTTATTACTGAAGAACTCTGGACTTCATTTACTGGGGGAGAATCACTCGTTATCTCACAGTGGCCAGTAGCCAATTCATCCCATATTGATAAGAAATCTGAGAAATTAGTATTTGAACTTCAGACAATTATTACGGAGGTTCGCAGGTTTAGAAATGATCAAGGAATCAAAACAACTCAGAAAGTTCCTGGTCGATTCATTGCACCGGCCGATATTGCACAATACTCCGCCGCGATGGCATTTGTTTTGAAGATGGAAAGTGTTGATTTCACAGCAAGTGCTAGTTTTGAGATTGGTTCAGTCAAGGTTGAACTTGACCTGACTGGAACAATTGATATTGGTGCAGAACGAGCACGCCTTACAAAAGATTTAGCAACTGCGCAAAAAGATTTACAAACAGCCCAAGTAAAACTATCTAACGAGGGCTTTATGGCAAAAGCACCAGAGAACGTCGTTGTTGAAATCAAAGAACGATTAGTTACAACGAGTGCGGATATTGAAAGAATTAGCGCACAACTTGCTGCGCTGGCACAGTCATGATGATTTCGGCCGATGATCAAGCACGAGTTGATGCAATTGAAGAGGCACTCCTAGCTCGCTGGCCAGAAACACGTATTGCTCCAACTTTGGAGAGAATCTCTGCGCTCATGGATATTTTGGGATCACCTCAACTTACATATCCAACAATTCACATTGCCGGAACTAATGGAAAAACATCTACTTCACGCATGATTGATTCACTTCTCTTTGCAACTGGAATGAGAACGGGTCGCTTTACAAGCCCGCATCTAGAGAGTTATTTAGAGCGAATTGCGATCAATGGCCAATCAATTGATGCCAAAGAGATCATCTTTGCATATAACGATATTGCAGCATATTTTGATTTGATAGATGAAAAATATGATAACCCCATATCTTTCTTTGAAGCGATTACAGCACTTGCCTTTGTTGCCTTTGCTGAACACCCCATTGATGTTGGAGTTATTGAAGTGGGCATGGGCGGAACTTGGGATGCAACGAATGTCATTGATGCCGATGTCAGCGTTGTCATGCCGATTGATTATGACCATATGGAATATTTAGGAAATACGCTCACAGAAATTGCAGCGACAAAAGCAGGCGTTATCAAGGAGGGTGGTTTTGTAGTTCTTGCCCAACAGCAACCTGAGGCTGCAGTTGAATTATTGCGCCGCGCAGCCGAAGTTGGCGCCGATATTGCTCGCGAAGGTATTGAGTACGAACTTCTCTCACGAGCAGTTGCAATTGGTGGTCAATTAATAAGCGTAAAAGGAATTAATGACACATATGAAGATATTTTCATACCCCTTCACGGAAAGCATCAAGCGCTCAATGCAGCTTCTGCGTTAGTCGCAGTCGAAGCATTTTTTGGTGATCAGCCACTAGATATTGAATCAGTACGTGCTGGCTTTGCAGCAGTTACATCTCCGGGACGATGTGAAATTGTTCATCGCGACCCAACCGTGATTCTTGATGCTGCGCATAATCCTCATGGCGCTAGAGCACTTGCAGAGACACTTGAGAGTGAATTTACCTTTGATGAAGTAATTGGAGTTGTTGCCATATTTGGAGATAAAGATGCCTCAGGAGTTTTGAGAGAACTCGAGCCGTTTCTCAATTCAGTTATTGTGACTCAGAGTTCATCATCGCGCGCAATGCCGGTTGAAGAACTTGAAAAAATTGCAGTTTCAATATTTGGTAAGGACCGGGTCTTTCCAGTTGTCTCCCTTGGCGCTGCCTTAGATCGTGCCGTTGAAAAAGCAAAGCGACCCCTCAGTGATGAATCTGTTGGTGTAGTGGTTGCAGGCTCTGTCGTAACAGTGGGTGAATCGCGGACCTATCTTCGAAAGAAGTTCCAATCATGAGAATGTTGGCATCGGCAGTCTTAGTAATGGAGAGTTTCACCCTTGGTTTTGCACTTTTACTTGCAATGAAAAGTCATTCGAGTGGTGCAATTATTTATGGTGCATCCATTGCAATCTTGCTAATTCTTAGCGCTGGCCTTTTGAAATCTAAAAGTGGATGGATTTTTGCATCCGCTCTTCAAATTGCCATGCTTGCCTTTGGCTTTGTCCTCCCAGCCTTCTTTATTATTGGCACCCTTTTCGTGGGGTTATGGATTGCGGCGATTCTTGTGGGGCGCAAGGGTGAGGCGATACGAGCCAGCCTGCTGGCGACACGTCCACCAGATGCCTAATAGACTCACCTTCTATGAGCGCCGAAAAAACATTAATCCTGGTCAAGCCTGACGGAGTACGTCGTGGGCTCACTGGTGAAGTTATTTCGCGTATCGAAGCTAAAGGTTATTCAATTGAAGCGCTGCGTATGCTCAATGCAGATCGCGCATTACTTGAAAAGCATTATGCAGAACATGCAGGAAAACCATTCTACGAACCACTCGTTGAGTTCATGATGTCTGGACCAATCGTTGCAATTGTTGCAACTGGAAATCGAGTCATCGAAGGTTTTCGCTCACTCGCAGGAGCGACAGATCCAACAGTTGCAGCACCTGGAACAATTCGTGGAGATTTAGCACGTGATCAAGGAACAAAAGTTGTCCAAAACATTGTTCATGGATCTGATTCACCTGAATCTGCAGCTCGCGAAATTTCTATCTTTTTTCCAACGAACTAAAACGAATAACACAAGGGGAAACATATGAGTAACAAGATGTCCTTTATTGGCCGTGACATGGCCGTTGACCTAGGCACTGCAAATACCTTGGTCTATGTACGTGGACGTGGCATTGTTCTCAATGAGCCAAGTGTTGTTGCCGTCAATCAAGATACTGGTGGAATCCTCGCCGTTGGTCTTGAAGCCAAGAAAATGATTGGTCGTACTCCTGGAAATATTGTTGCAATCCGCCCACTCAAAGATGGTGTTATCGCAGACTTTGATACAACAGAGCGCATGCTTCGTTACTTCATTCAAAAAGTTCATCGTCGTCGCTATCTTGCAAAGCCTCGAATCGTTGTTTGCGTTCCATCAGGTATTACAGGTGTTGAACAGCGTGCAGTAAAAGATGCTGGATATGCAGCAGGTGCACGCAAGGTTTACATTATTGAAGAGCCAATGGCTGCAGCAATCGGTGCTGGACTACCTATTCACGAACCAACAGGAAATATGGTTGTAGATATTGGTGGCGGAACTACAGAAGTTGCCGTTATTTCACTTGGTGGAATTGTTACAGCGCTATCTATTCGTGTTGGTGGTGATGAGCTAGATCAAGCCATTATCAACTGGGTAAAGCGCGAATTCTCACTACTTTTGGGAGAGCGCACAGCAGAAGAGATCAAGATGGCTATTGGTTC
>CAMDHH010000050.1 GCA_945898065.1 Bifidobacterium breve | reverse complement strand
AGAGCCTATCGAATATCAACAGTTGGTTGCCCTGAAGCAACGCCTGCGGCTTCCATTTCTTCGGCCAATCTCATTGCTTCTTCGATAAGTGTTTCAACAATTTGGGCTTCAGGTACAGTCTTTATAACTTCACCCTTTACAAATATCTGGCCTTTTCCATTTCCTGATGCGACTCCAAGATCTGCTTCGCGAGCCTCACCTGGACCGTTTACAACGCAACCCATAACAGCAACGCGCAATGGCACTGTCATTCCTTGTAAACCAGCTTGGACTTTTTCAGCCAGTGAATAGACATCGACTTGTGCGCGACCGCAGGATGGGCAAGAAACAATTTCGAGTTTACGTTGACGCAAATTAAGAGATTCAAGAATAGACATTCCTACTTTTACTTCTTCTACTGGAGGAGCAGAGAGTGAAACACGAATTGTGTCGCCAATTCCCTCAGCAAGAAGAATCGCAAATGCTGTTGCAGATTTGATTGTGCCTTGGAAAATTGGTCCTGCCTCAGTTACACCTAAGTGCAACGGGTAATCGCATTGCGCTGCAAGTAAGCGATATGCCTTCACCATAGTTACAGGATCGTGATGCTTTACTGAAATTTTGATATCGCTAAATCCATGTTCTTCAAAGAGAGATGCTTCCCATAGCGCAGATTCTGCAAGTGCTTCAGGTGTTGCTTTTCCATATTTTGCAAGAAGTCGTGGATCTAATGAACCTGCATTAACGCCGATACGAATTGGAATTCCTGCATCCCCTGCTGCCTTTGCAACCTCTTTTACTTTGTCATCGAATTGCTTGATATTTCCTGGATTCACGCGCACTGCTGCGCACCCTGCATCGATGGCCGCAAAAATATATTTCGGTTGGAAATGAATATCGGCAATAACTGGAATCTGTGACTTCTTTGCAATCTGAGCAAGTGCATCTGCATCATCTTGACTTGGTACTGCTACGCGCACAATCTGGCATCCCGAAGCGGTGAGCTCAGCAATTTGTTGAAGCGTTGCATTCACATCAGCCGTCAGTGTTGTACACATCGATTGAACGCTGACCGGTGAATCACTTCCTACGCCAACTCCTCCAACATTGAGTTGTCTGGTTTTGCGACGAGGCGCAAGGGTTGGCGGAGGTGCTGAAGGAATTCCAAGATCAACCATGTTCCTATTCTGCCTTATAGATTGAGTTCGTGCTAAAGATTGAGAATAACTGGATTGACGATATCGGCAAAGAGGAGAAGCAGAGTCAGCGCTGCAAGTAGCACGAAGACAACCATCGTAACTGGGGTGAGAATAGTTACATCTATTCCTGCCGGTCTTGGGCGACCTCGAAGGCGAGCAAAGAATGCACGAATCTCATCAGCGATAGCTACAGCCATATGCCCACCATCGAGTGGAAGTAATGGCAAGAGATTGAAAATTCCAACGAAAATATTAAGGCTTGCGATAATCAAAATGAATGTAGCAAATCGCTCTGCAGGTGAAAGCTTCTCGCTTCCAACTGCTTGACCGGAAGCACGCGCAACACCAACAACTCCAACTAAGCCATTAGCGTCGCGTTTTTCATCGCCAACACTTTGGCCCCACAACGCTGGAATCTTGGAAGGTAATTGTCCGAGTGATTTCACACTTTGAACAATGAAATCGCGAGTTACGATTGCAGAACTTTTGAAAGCAGTGATGGGGTTGGTTCGCTTGAGGCCAACATCATTGATGATTCCAAGAATCCAGCGTGGCTTTTCATCTACTTCTTCAAGAGTTGGTGTTGCAACAATTGCCAGTATCTGCGTTCCGCGTTTGATCTCAAGTGAGAGCGTCTTGCCTCCCGAATTTCGAATTGCCTTCACATCGTTATACCAATCCTTGACCTTCACGCCATTGATTGAGAGAACTTCATCGCCTACCTGCAACCCTGCTGCTGAGGCACCAGAATTTGGTGATACCTGACTAATAGTTGGAAGTAATTGATTGACGCCAACACCTGCAAAGAGGATGAAAATTAATATATACCCCAATACAAAGTGAAGAAAGGAACCAGCACCCAGAACAATTAGTTTGCGACCAGATGATGCGCGATAGAAAGCACGATTTTCTTCGCCAACGGGCATAACATCTGTTGGAATCATTCCCTCGATTTTGCAATATCCGCCTGCTGGTATTGCTTTCAATCCAAATTCAGTTTCGCCACGCTTTGTTGACCAGATACGAGTACCAAAACCTAGAAAAAATTCACTTACTTTCATTCCATAGCGTTTAGCGGTGAGGTAATGGCCCGCCTCATGAATCATGACTGAAAAGAGCAGTGCAAAAACAAAAGCGAGGATTCCTAGTATTTGCATTACACAACCATCTCTTTGATTATCGAATCAGACATTACTCGTGCATTCTGCTCGATAGCACTGACATCACTGATATCTCGAATATCTGAAGTATTACCAGTCAACTTATGCAGCACCTTTTCCACACCTTCAATAATAGAGGTGAATACTATTTTGCGCCCAAGAAAGGCTTCTACGAAACTTTCATTTGCAGCATTGAAAATCGCAGGCATCGATCCCCCAGCATCTCCACAACTTCGTGCCAGCGAAATAGCAGGAAAGCGTGCTACATCAATTGGTGAAAAATTCCATTCATGTTTTGTATTCCAATCAATGGGCACTGTTGCTTTTGCAACACGATTTGGCCAGTTGATGGCATATGCAATTGGGCCCTTCATGTTGGGTGGACTTGCTTGCGCAATAGTTGATCCATCAATATATTCGACCATCGAATGAATAACTGATTGAGGATGTATCACTGCATCAATTTTGGAATATGGTAGGTCAAATAAATAGTGTGCCTCAATTATTTCTAATCCTTTATTGACAAGGGTTGCTGAATTTATTGTTACAACTGGACCCATTGACCATGTTGGATGGGCAAGGGCATCTTCTACAGTGACCAAACTCAAATCTTCGCGATCCCTAAATGGTCCCCCACTTGCTGTGAGAATAAGGCGTGAGACTTCCTCTTTCTTGCCCGCCATCAGAGATTGCCAAATAGCGGAGTGTTCAGAGTCAACTGGAATAAGTTGATCTGGTTTAGCCAATTTCATTACTAATTCGCCACCTGCAACAAGTGATTCTTTATTTGCAAGTGCGACTCGATTTCCGCCTTGTAGCGCTGACAAAGTTGGAGCGAGACCGATAGAGCCAGTAATTGCATTGAGTACCACATCGCAGGTAATTGCTGCTATCTCTGTTGATGCTTGCGGTCCGTCGATGACAGTGACATGTGGGAGAGCTTGTCGGATGAGATCTGCATTTAGAATTACGCCAATTACTGAAACATCAAATTTTCTAGCTTGTTCAATAATGGTCGAAGGATTCTTTCCTGTACTTGTGAGTGCTAGAACTCGGAAGAGAGTTGGGTTTGCTTCAACTATTTCGAGTGCTTGCACGCCAATGGAGCCGGTAGAGCCAAGAATTACAATATCGCGCATATAGATTTATCTATCAAGAAGGTTCTGAGTTGGGTTATACGGCTTACCTGATCGTCGTTTTGCAATAGCACTGAGTGCTTCTAGAACTACACGGTTTGCAAGAATTGCTGTGATATCAGCACTATCAAATGCTGGGGCAACTTCAACAATATCGATTCCGACAACTGGTAATTCGAGACAGATTCTGCGTACAGCTTCGAGTAATTCGCGACTCGTCATTCCACCTGGCTCTGGCGTGCCAGTTCCTGGCGCCATTCCTGGATCAACAACATCGATATCGACGGAGAGAAATACGCCATCACATTCACTTGTTAGTGTTGCAAAAGATTCATCCAAAACTTTATTGAGTCCGCGATGGTGAATCTCTGTCATCTCATATGAACGCATTCCTTGGTCGCGCATCCATGCAAGAGTTGTGTTATCTGGCCAATATCCACGAAGTCCAAGTTGTAAGAATCGATCGCCACGAACGAATCCATCATCAATCAATCGGCGCATCGGTGTGCCATGACCAACGAGTGCACCCCACTGATCTTCACCGGTATCAGCATGTGCATCAAAGTGCACCATCGAAATTTTGCCCAGTCCTCGATGGCGCGCAATTCCTGCAACATCGGCTGATGCAATGGAATGATCTCCACCAAGAATGACGGGAATTTTTCCTGCGCGAGAAATCTTTTCAGTTGCTTGTGCGAGTACTTCAAGGGATGCGACAAGGTCTCCCCCTGGCATTAATAAATCTCCCGCATCAACTACTTTCAAATCTTTCAATCCATCTGTACGCAATGCCAAATGTGGGCGTTGCCCATCGTGTGGCAGATAATCGCCACCACGAATTGCTTGCGGGCCAAACTTCGCACCAGATCTATGTGAAGTTCCACTATCGATGGGAGCACCAAGAATAATTACATCGGCATCGGCATATGTTGCGGGATCATCAAGATCGCAGGCAGGAATACCAAGAAAGGTAAAACTTGGTCCATACATATTGCCGTGATTAGTCATGTTGCTAAGGATACGGGTAAAGAATTAGGAATCGAAACCTAAGCCTAGGGAATCTAGGAGTTTGAGCCAGAGATTACGCTTTCCATTATTTTCATCGGCACGATTGATAGACCACTGGGTCAAGCGAATAAAAATAAATCTAAATGGCTCTGGTGGGAATGGCATTGGCTTTTTTCTCACCATTGCTAAACGAGTACGTTCGTTATCATTACCATCTAAAAGATCGAGCATTACCTGCGCACCGAATCTAGTTGCACCTACACCTAAACCAGTAAAGCCGAGTACATATGCAACGCGACCACGAAATGCCTGACCCCAAAATGGTGAGAAGCGCGAACAGGTATCAATTGCCCCACCCCAACCGTGTGTGAATTTAATTCCTTTGAGTTGAGGGAAAGTATCTAGGAAATCGGCGGCTAGATGTGCATAAGTTTCTGAAGAAGTTTCATATTCCAGGCGAACTTTTCCGCGGAAATTATAAATAGCGTCATAACCTCCCCATAAAATTTCATTATCTTTAGTCATTCGGTAATAATGGAATTGATTACCTGCCTCAGACAATCCTTCGCGACCTGACCAACCAATAGATTCTAATTGCTCCGAAGTAAGAGGTTCCGTGACTAATTGGAAGTCATAAACAGGAATAACATATTTCTTGGCTCTGCGCACAAGTGGAGTAAATATATTTGTAGCCAGTGCCACCTTTTGTGCATAAACACTTCCATATGGTGAATGCACAATCATTGCCTCATTTGTACGTTCGAGCCATTCAACTTTTGTATTTTCAAATATGCGAACTCCCAGTTTTAGACATGCCCGCTCTAATCCCCACACTAAACGCGCTGGGTCAACCAGCGCTGTTCCATCTGGATCCCAGAGCGCACCTTTATAAAGCGGTGACTTCACTCTCTTACAAACTTCTTCCTTAGATAAAACTTCTACATGGTCTCCGTATGAATTACGTAGAACTGCTTCTTGCGCAAAATCTTTTGTATGCCATTCCTCTACTGCAACACGCAATTCCCCTGTACGTTCCCAGCCACAATCAATTCCGTATCGCGCAATTGCCTCTTCAATGCCATCCATATTTTCGCGGCCAAGACGTTCAATTATTTGCATCTCATCTTTGAAGCGTGAATATCCATTAGTAAATCCATGCGTGAGTGATGAGCTACAAAATCCACCATTGCGTCCTGATGCACCCGCACCAGTTTCGCGCTGCTCTACAACAACTACGTCGCGCTCTGGATTTTGCTCTTTAGCAAGCAGCGCTGTCCACAATCCTGTGTAACCAGCGCCGACAATGCAGAGATCCGTTGTGACATCACCAATCAAGGTGGGATTTGGTTGTGGTTCTAAAGGATCTTCATCGAGCCAATAAAGTTGTGGCTGCATATGAGAAAGATGTTTGAGTACGTAAGGGTCGATGGTGGCCATCGCGCTATCCGGCCTTGACCGGAATCACCCCTTCACATCTACTCGTAGTTGGCCCGGGTCCTCCGGAGTCCTACCCCATAACGCAAGCCGAATTATTCAAACTTGTTCTTCGTTATGGCAGGTCTAAATATTAGCGCGCTTTCTTGCGATTGACGAGTTGA
>CAMDHH010000049.1 GCA_945898065.1 Bifidobacterium breve | reverse complement strand
GATACATACGAAGAAGCGTGGAATAAGGCATATCGCGATCTCACTCCGGTAAATCAATATAACGTCGACTATTCAATACTTGGTGGATCTCGCATTGAGCCTCTTCTTCGTCGAATTCGCCTAGCCATGGCTGGCGCTGGAATGACTGTTGAATCAGTCAAGGGCGAATGTAACTTCGGGCAACACGAGATTGCATTCAAATATTCTGACGCGCTCTCCAATTGCGATAACCATGTTATTTACAAAAATGGTGCCAAAGAGATTTCATCTGAAGAGGGCTATGCACTTACATTTATGGCAAAGCCAAATATGAAAGAAGGAAACTCTTCACATATCCATCTTTCCTTCCGTGGACTCAAGGGCGAACTCGTGATGGTTGATGATGCAGATACGGTTGATGGGATGAGTGAGCTAGGTCGCCAATTTATTGCAGGCCAGGTTGCCCACCTTCGTGAACTCTCGCTTCTATTTGCACCAAATATTAATTCGTATAAGCGCTACGTCCCTGGATCATTCGCTCCTACTGCAATTCGTTGGGGTCGCGATAACCGAACATGTGCACTTCGTCTAGTAGGTCATGGCGCAGGGCTTCGCTTAGAAAATCGCGTACCAGGTGGCGATGTAAATCCATATATGGCTGTTGCGGGCATAATTGCCGCAGGTCTTGATGGAATAAATAAGAAAATGAAATTAGAACCTGCTTTCCAAGGAAATGCTTATGCATCTGATTCAGAGCGCGTGCCTGCATCGATGAATGAAGCCCTTGATTTATGGGAGAAGAGTGCCTGGGTCAAAGAGGCCTTTGGAGCAGAAGTTCAAGCACACTATGCAAATATGGCTCGAATTGAAATTGCAGCATACGGAAGCGCAGTTACCGATTGGGAACTCTTCCGCAACTTCGAAAGGTTCTAAATCGTGTCAACTACGTACGACGTAATAAATCCAGCAACTGAAGCAATTGTAAAAACAATTGAGCACTATGACCTTGGCGCAACAGATAATGCAATAGCAAAAGCTGCTAAAGCATTTGAAAATTGGCGCACAATTTCACCTGGTGATCGTGGCAAACTCTTACGCCGCTTTGCTGATGTCGTCGCAGATCATAAAGAGGAACTCGCACTCCTAGAGATAACGAACTCTGGCCATGCACGCGGTAACGCACTCTGGGAGGTTGATAATGTAGTCAATACCCTTACTTATTATTCAGCTGCTCCTGAGCGTCTCTTTGGTCGACAGATTCCAGTTCCAGGCGGAATCGATGTAACCTTCAAAGAACCACTCGGAGTTGTTGGAATTATCGTGCCGTGGAATTTCCCAATGCCCATCGCTGTCTGGGGTTTTGCTCCAGCACTTGCCGCAGGTAACACTGTTGTACTCAAGCCTGCTGAATACACACCACTGACAGCAATACGTCTTGGTGAATTAGCACTCGAAGCTGGAATACCTGAAGGTGTATTTAATGTCTTGCCTGGGAAGGGCAGCATTGTTGGAAATCGATTTGTCACTCATCCCCTTGTACGAAAGATTGTCTTTACTGGTTCAACATCAGTTGGTAAATCAATCATGGCTGGATGTGCTGATCAGGTAAAGCGAGTAACACTTGAATTAGGTGGCAAGAGTTCAAATATAGTCTTTGCAGATAGTGATCTCGATAAAGCTGCAGCAAGTGCACCTGGTGCAGTCTTTGATAATGCTGGCCAAGATTGTTGTGCACGCTCACGCATTCTTGTTCAAAAGTCAGTTTTTGATTCCTTTATGGAAAAGTTTGAAGTCGGCGTCAAGAAATTCCGCGTAGAAGATCCCAATCTTGCAACGTGTGACATGGGGCCGCTTATTTCCAAGAAGCAATTTGATGCAGTGCAATCTTTTCTCGATGAGCCAGTTGCATTCACAGGTAGCGCACCAAGTGGTAGCGGTTATTGGATGCCACCGACAGTTCTCATGCCAAAGAATGCACAATCTCGTTCTTGGCGAGAAGAAGTATTTGGCCCAGTGGTATCTGTTCTTACTTTTGAGGATGAAGCAGAAGCGATTGCAATGGCAAATGATTCTGAATATGGCTTGAGTGGATCAATCTGGACTCGCGATATCGGTCGTGCACTTCGCGTTTCGCGCGGTGTTGAAACTGGAAATCTCTCAGTCAATAGCAATTCATCAGTTCGCTTTTGGACACCATTTGGTGGATTCAAACAATCTGGTCTTGGCCGCGAACTAGGACCAGATGCACTTGATTCATTTACAGAAGTAAAGAACGTCTTTATCTCCAACGACTAAACTCACACAGATAATCCATAGAAAAGAAGAGGAAATCATGGCAGAACGTTTAGAAGGTCGCGTCGGCGTTATTACTGGCGGTGGAAGCGGTATCGGTTATGCCACTGCGCTGCGTTTTGCACAAGAAGGCGCGAAGGTTGTTATTGTCGATACAAATCCAGAATCTGGTGAGAAAGTTGCCAAAGAAGTTGGCGGAATTTTCGTAAAGGCAGATGTTACAAATGCCGACGATGTAGCACGTATGTATAAGACTGCATTTGATACCTATGGACGCATTGATATTGCATTCAATAATGCTGGCATCTCACCACCTGATGATGATTCGATCCTGACAACAGGAATCGATGCATGGGAGCGCGTACAACGCGTAAACCTCACAAGTGTTTATCTTTGCTGCAAAGAAGTACTTCCATACATGCTCAAAGCAGGTAAGGGATCAATTATCAATACTGCCTCCTTCGTTGCAACGATGGCATCTGCTACATCACAGATTTCGTACACTGCATCAAAGGGTGGCGTACTTGCCATGAGTCGCGAACTCGGAGTTCAGTTTGCTCGCCAAGGTGTTCGTGTGAATGCTCTATCTCCTGGGCCAGTCAACACTCCCCTGCTGCAAGAACTCTTTGCAAAAGATAAAGAGCGCGCAGCTCGTCGCCTCATTCATATTCCATTGGGGCGCTTTGCCGAAGCTAGTGAACTCGCAGCAGCAGTTGCATTCTTAGCATCAGATGATTCTTCATTTATTACAGCATCTAACTTCTTGGTAGATGGTGGAATTTCAGGAGCGTATGTAACTCCGCTCGACTAATACTTACTTGCGTTGAATCGGCGCAGTTGCCACTCGGTCGAGAAAATAATCGACTAAGGAGTGACTGCGCGGATTTGCATGTGCATCAGCTAATTTTGTTTGCGCACGAAGGTCGGCAATTACAACACCCTCTGCTTCAAGATCATCTGGACCACCTTCCATTGCAAGCCATTGGTCCAAAACTTCTGAATCAACATCTGGATGAAATTGAGTTCCTAATGTTCGCCCGAATGTGAATGCTTGAGGACATAAATCTGTACGAGCAATCTCTTTTGCACCAGGTGGAACCGTGAATCGATCCCAGTGATATTGAAACCATGGACCATTTGGAATAAAACTTTCATCATCGCTTTCAATCTCATGCCAACCAAGTTCTGGGTAAGGCCCACGTGCAACAGTGCCGCCGAGTGTGCGTGCCATTAATTGGCCACCAAAACAGATTCCGAGAATAGGAATTCCAGCATTATGTGCCTCTAATAATTTATTCATCTCAGGCAATAACCAATTGCCAATTCGGTCATCTTCAAATGCGCCCCATGGTGCACCCAGTGCAACGATTGCATCGAATTCTAGGAAGTTTGGCCAATTCACTGTGACATTAGGAGTTTTGTAATTTTCTTTATCAACAACAATACATTGTTGGATTTCATATCCACGATTTCTGAATTGAACTGCGACTGGCCCACCATCACTTACATAATCCTGCAAGATAAAGAGAGCACGCTTTGTCATAGCAGAAATAGTATCTTTCGAATTTTTATTTAGCAATTCTAATTGGCGCTTGGCCTCGCGCAATGAGTCGTTCAAAGTGAAGTTCGCGCTTTTCATTGAATCTATTTGACTCATCCGTTGCACCTGATAACCATGTTGCAAGTTCATCACGAGCAGCTTGTCCATCACCTGAAAAATCTTCGCGATCAAAGACATTCCATGCTCGAAGTACCGGTGCTACAACATCATCGAGGTGCTGTTGCATGTCATAAATACCAGCAAGTGCAATCTGCACAGCCTTGCGACCAAAGCCAGGCATTCCGGCTCCAGGCATATCAAAATTTGTTACAACATCTGTAATAGCGCGCATCGCCTCATTTGGCGCTAGATCAATTGCCTTACCTAGGAGGTTGCGATAGAAAATCATATGTAAGTTCTCATCTAATGCGATGCGTTGCAACATATTTTCACAGATTGGGTCATCTGAAATCTTACCTGTGTTGCGGTGTGAAATACGTGTTGCAAGTTCTTGAAATGAAACATATGCAACTGTATGCAACATGTCGTTGTCATAAGGTGTTTGATACCCCTGTGACATATGGGCCATACGCAAATCTTCTAATTCATAAGGATTTACTCCGCGAGTTGCCATGAGGTAATCGCGCATAACAATGCCGTGACGATTTTCTTCAGCAGTCCAACGTTCAATCCAATTTCCCCATGCGCCATCTCGTCCCATAGAGATTGCAATCTCGGTGTGATAGCTAGGTAAATTATCTTCAGTCAATAAATTCAGTACGAGTGAATCTTGGGCAACGGTAGAAAGTCGTGAATCTTTTGCTTCCCATGCATCTCCATTGAGTGGACCCGCAAAGTTTCGTCCTTCCGACCAAGGGACATAGTCATGTGGGTACCAGTCTTTTTGAATCTCAAGGTGGCGCGCTAATTCAACTGCAACAGTAGGTTCAAGATCTCTGATGAGACGCTTTTGAAGCTCTGGGTCAATTGAGGACATGAGATAACGCTACGGTAGAAGTGCTGTTACCCGCGAGTTATAGATTCTTTTTTGCACGCAATTCTGCTTGTGTTGCTCGCCACTTTGCAATCTGCGCATGATTTCCACTGAGCAAAATCTCGGGCACTGAGATATCTCTCCAAGATTGTGGCTTAGTAAAGTTTGGATATTCAAGATATCCCTCGCTCGTATGTGACTCTTCAACTAATGATTCGGGATTACCTAGCACGCCAGGTAGAAGGCGTGTAATTGCTTCAATCATCACCATAGAAGCAACTTCTCCACCACCTAATACATAATCCCCGATTGAAACCTCTAATACTTTGATTCCACGGGCGATGTATTGCTGCGAAGAATAATGTTGGCGTACGCGATCATCGATACCTTCATAGCGCCCACAAGCAAAAATCAATTGCTGTGCATTCGTTAGTTCGTGCGCCATCTCTTGGGTGAATCGCTTACCTGCAGGGGTGAGAACAATGAGGGTTGCGCCATCGTGAATAACTGAATCAATTGCAAGGCCCCATACCTCTGGCAACATCACCATTCCGGCGCCACCACCATATGGAGTGTCATCGACTGTGTGATGGTTATCAGTTGTAAATGAGCGCAAATCATGAATATTTATTTCTAAAATTCCTTGCCCTTGCGCTTTGCCAAGTAAAGAAAGCTGCATCGGTGCAAAGTAATCAGGAAAAATAGTTACTGCATCAATTCTCATATGACTTCACCTGTGAGATCTGGAGGAATTACAGTCATTCGCTTTGCTTTGATATCTACAACTGGCACTAATTGATGCACAAATGGAATAAGCGTTTCGCCATGAGCGGTTATGATTGCTAATAAATCTTGGCCGGGAAGATTGACGACATCACTGACTTCGCCGAATTTCTCGCCGCTCTCCAAATATGCGATACATCCGATGAGTTGGAGTACGTGATAATCGTCTTCTTCGCTTTCTGCATCAATATCTACATCGGAATAGAGCAGAGTATCTTTGAATTTTTCGATGCCATTGCGATCGGTAATACCTTCAAAACCAATGAGCAGAATTCCATTGTGAACTCTGCCCGAGATGATTTTTAGTTCGCCATGCTTATCTGTTTGAAGGCGCGCACCAATAGCAAAGCGATTTTCTGGGTCATCAGTTCGAACTTCAATCGTTGCTTCACCAAGAATTCCGTGAGCGCGACCAATTCGCCCCACGAGTAAGCGCATCGTTGTAGTTAGCGACCTTCGTCGGTCTCAATGAGATCGACGCGGATCGTGCGACCTGCGAGCG
>CAMDHH010000048.1 GCA_945898065.1 Bifidobacterium breve | reverse complement strand
ACAGTCATTCCAGCGCCAGCCATGGCTAGGCGAATTCGACGAAGAAGAGGCTCAATGCGAGATCCACCAAGTATTGAATAGTCGACGTTATATTGATTTACCGGAGTGAGATCGCGATATGCCTTATTCCACGCTTCTTCGTATGTATCTTTGTAAACAACAAATTCAAGTTCTGTTCCACACATTGCAACCATGCCTGCCTTTTCAAGGGCTGCAATCTGCTTGCGTAATACTTGTCGAGGAGATGCGACAACATCTGAGTGATCTAGCCATTGAACATCAGCTAGAACCATTGCAGCACCTGGTTGCCATGGAACCATACGAAGAGTGTTGAGATCTGGCATTAGAGCAAAATCGCTATACCCACGCTCCCACGAGGACATCTCATAACCAGCAACGGTATTCATATCTACATCTACCGCTAACAGATAGTTACATCCTTCGGTGCCATGCTTTAAAACTTCATCTAAGAAGAACTGGCCATGAATTCGCTTACCCGTTAGGCGTCCTTGCATATCTGTCATTGCAACAATGACCGTATCCACGCTTCCATCGGCTACAGCTTTACGTAATTGATCAACACTCAATGCGCTCATGGAGTCAGCGTATCTATCTGAATGAAGAAAATCCACAAAGCAAAATCCCCTCCACCAATACAGGCGGAGGGGATTTTGGAAGTGCTATTACTTATGCATCAATTGTTCGTTTTGGTCCTGTGAACCATTTCTTAGCCGAGAGATGCCACCAGATCCATAAGATGATGAGGGCTCCACCGGTAATAATTGGTGCGTAGTTCACTGCAGTCCAGGTGAAATCTTTATTACCCGGAGTACCTGCTGGTGAGAATGGCAAGATGAAGTAGATAGAAATAATTGTAATTTCAGCTACTGCAATGGAGCACATCCACTTGTACTTTGATCCAAGAGTCCATGCACCAGGCTTGAATGAAGAGCCAGCCTTGAGACGAAGATATATTGGAATTAAGAATGCTAAGTAAAGACTAATTACGCAAACAGATACAACTGCATAGAAAGCAGTTGGTGCACCTGTTGGGCTCTTCCATAGTGCTGGAAGCGTCATTACTATTCCTGCTGCTGCAGATACAAGAACTGCATTAACGGGTACCTGGTGCTTATTTACTTTTTTCCAAAGATCTCCTCTAGGCACAGCGCCATCACGCGAGAATGCGAACATCATGCGTGAACATGAAGTAAGGCATGCTGTTACGCAGAAGATCTGTCCGGCAGTGGTAATAATCATGACGAGCTTGAAGAGTGCACCGCCACCAAGAGCTGTATACAGAATTGCAATTACAGAGCCTCCCCCAAATGGGTTTATGGCTGGATCAAAAGAGCTAATGATGTCAGTCTTCGTTGCTGCAAAGAGGAAGGCCATCAACAAGATGTATCCACCAATTGCAGAGTAGAAGATTGACTTCCAGATGCCACGCGCTGCGTTGAGGTGAGCATCATGTGTCTCTTCTGAAAGGTGTGCCGATGCATCGAAACCGGTAATTGTGTACTGAGTGAGCAAGAAGCCCAATGGAAGCACATATAACCAGTAGGAGTTATCACTAAATCCCGAACTATTGATTTTTGTTGAGAACATCCAGGAAAGGGTTTGGTGCTCTGAAGGCGCAAAGATTAAAATGCCAACAACAATGGCTGCGCCAAAGATATGCCACCACACAGAGATATTGTTTACAAGAGCCAGTAGATGACCACTGTAAACATTGATGAGTGTGATGAGCACGATTATTGCTATGAAGAGAAAGAATTGTTGCTTGATGTAATCGCCACCAAGAAAATCAGTGGAATAGCTTGGAAATTGTGTACCAAGTATTACATTCAAGAAACTTGCCGCTCCGTAACCAACTGATGCTGTAACGGATACCAGACCGATGAGATTGAGCCAGCCGGTGTAGAAACCAGCCTTTGCTCCACCTAGTTTGGAGGCCCACCAGTAGATTCCACCCGATGTTGGATATGCAGATGCAAGTTCAGACATACAGAATCCGATAATAAGGATGAAGAGAGAAATGACTGGCCAACCGATTGAAATTGCAATTGGTCCGCCGTTATTCCACGCCTGAGCAAATGTTGTGAAGCAACCTGCCAAGATTGAAATGATTGAGAACGAGATTGCGAAGTTGGAAAATCCACTCCATGACCTATTGAGTTCCTGCTTGTATCCCAGTTCTGCTAAACGTTTTTCATCATCATTTGTAATAGCCAAGATTTTCCTCCTTGAAAATGGCGAGTAAGTTGGTTCGGCGAGGGGCACCGAGGTAACCTTTGTACAACCAGTGTGACGCAAATGGAAGAGGTTTTTACAAAAATGTGCAGACTAATGGGCTACGTGTCTCACGAAAAAACGAGCTTCGACGCGTTAGTGGGCGAAGATTTTAAAGAATTCATCTCGTTATCATCAATTCACTGTGATGGGTGGGGAATCGCAACGATTGACCATGATGCCCATGTGGCTCACCTTGATCGCGCGCCTGAGACTGCGTCAACAAGTGCAGGTTTTAGTCGCGCACTAGCGAATACATCTACCGATGGCGGACTTTTACATTTGCGTTGGGCAACTGCAGGTTTGCCAATAAATGAGAATAATACACATCCATTTATTTATAAAGATTATTCATTTATTCACAATGGTGGCATTTTCCCAGCAACCGGATTAAATCATTTGATTGATGCAAAGTTTTTTGAATTCATTGCAGGCACAACTGATAGTGAAAAGTATTTCTACCTGCTGCTTACAGAAATTGAAAAGCATGGAATGGTAAAAGGTATATCCTCGACAATTAGACTCATCAAAGAACAGGCAGATTACTCAAGTATCAATGCGATGATCATGAATGAAGATACATTCGTCGTTGTGAGCGAATTCCAACCTGCCAAGAAGCCCGAGTGGGCACCAGATGATTATTATGAAATCAAATACCGGGCAGATAATGAAGGTGTACTTGTGGCCTCGAGTGGCTGGAACCAACCAGATTGGACAACACTAGAGAACCATCACTCTCTCGTGGTAGATCGTTCTACCTTCCAGACTCAGGTGATTACCCACTAACTCTCACGTTACGATGGTGCCATGACACGCACCTATACAGTCGAAACATATGGCTGTCAGATGAACGTGCACGATTCTGAACGAATTGCTGGCCTTCTTGATCAAGCCGGATTTATTCCTGTAGCCGCTGGCGTGCAGGCAGATATTGTGGTCTTCAACACATGTGCTGTTCGTGAAAATGCAGATAACAAGCTTTATGGAAATCTGAGTTTCTTAGCGCCAATCAAAAAACTTAATCCAAAGATGCAAATTGCTGTTGGTGGCTGTCTTGCACAGAAAGATCAAGCAACGATTCTCAAGAAAGCACCCTATGTCGATGTTGTATTTGGTACGCACAATGTTGGCTCACTTCCTGTACTTCTAGAGCGCGCTAGGGTCGAAGAAGAATCCCAGATTGAAATTCTTGAATCACTCGAACATTTTCCTTCTACTCTTCCCGCCAGACGCCTTTCCGCATTCTCATCCTGGGTTTCAGTCTCAGTTGGCTGCAATAACACATGCACTTTTTGTATTGTTCCAACACTTCGAGGAATTGAAAAAGATCGCCCTGCCATCGATATTCTCAAAGAGGTGAGAGCGCTAGTTGAACAGGGAGTTATTGAAATAACTCTGCTTGGCCAAAACGTGAACGCCTATGGTGTCGATTTTGGTGACAGGGGAGCGTTCGCAAACTTAATACGTGAATGTGGAAAGATTGACGGGCTCGAAAGAGTTCGATTTATGTCACCGCACCCACGAGATTTCACTGATGATGTCATTGATGCAATGGCGCAAACTCCTAATGCGATGCCACATTTGCACATGCCGCTGCAATCAGGCTCAGATCGAATCCTTCAGACTATGCGCCGCTCATATAGAACGGATCGATACTTGGGAATTCTCGAACGTGTGCGTACAGCAATGCCACACGCATCGATTACAACCGACATCATCGTTGGATTCCCAGGTGAGAGCGAAGAAGATTTCCAAGCAACTTTAGATATTTGCACGCAAGCAAGATTTGCCGCGGCATACACATATCAATATTCAAAGCGTCCTGGAACTCCGGCAGCAACAATGCCAGATCAGGTTTCACCTGAAGTAGTGGGTGAGAGATATACGAGATTGCATGAACATCAACAGGGACTTTCTTTATCTGTAAATAAAGAGGCAGTGGGTAAATCTATGAAAGTACTTGTTGCAGATTACGAAGGTCGCCGCGATAGCGCTCAATCTCGACTTACAGGGCGAAGTGAAGATTTTAGATTGGTGCACTTTGGAAATGAAAGCGAAGCGCGTCCAGGAGATATTGTCAATGTAATTATCAAGGAGGCATCAGCACACTATTTGATTGGTGATGCAGGCGCTGTGCGCGGCACTCGTGGGGGAGATGCTCATGAAGCGCGAAATCGTGAGAGCGTGAAGCAAGCCCTATTGCTTGGAATGCCAACAATTCGCTAATGGAACTTGTTGTCATTGCTGGTGCTACTGCAACTGGAAAAAGCGAGCTCGCAATCGCTGTTGCTAAAGAAATCAAGGCCGAAATTATCAATGCAGATTCAATGCAGATATATAAGGGTATGGATATTGGAACAGCGAAGCTTTCGATCGAAGATCGTGGTGGGATTGCGCATCACCTACTTGATATTCTGGAGGTATCACAAGATTCAACTGTTGCCTGGTATCAAAACCTTGCGCGTGAAAAAATTACCGAACTCCATGCTCAGGGCAAAAATGTGGTTGTGGTTGGCGGTACAGGCTTATATATCAAATCAATATTAGATGAACTCAATTTTCCAGATACTGATCCGCAAGTTCGAAAATCATTAGAACTGGAAGCAGAGAAAATTGGTGCAGATGCACTCTTTGAACGGTTAGAGAAGTTAGACCCTGCTGCAGCAATAGCAAT
This sequence comes from Bifidobacterium breve, assembly GCA_945898065.1. Classification (GTDB taxonomy): domain Bacteria; phylum Actinomycetota; class Actinomycetes; order Nanopelagicales; family Nanopelagicaceae; genus Planktophila. The sequence continues at coordinate 1,482 of CAMDHH010000048.1, read as the reverse complement.
CGATAGAGCTAACTTGCGCCGGGTGATTCGAGCACTAGAAGTAATTGAAATTACAGGTAAACCCTTCACTGCCAATCTGCCAAGGGAAGAGAGTTCGCGCTATCCCAATGCAATGCAATTTGGATTAGTAATGGAGCGCGATCACCTTATAGAACGCATTGATGCACGTGTTGAGAAAATGTGGCAATTAGGCTTTGTCGATGAAGTAAAAAAATGTATAGAAAATGGAGCGCTCAATGGGCGCACAGCGCAGTTAGCACTGGGATATTCGCAGATAGTGTCCTTACTCAATGGCACTATGACAGAGGCAGAAGCTAAAGAAGATACAAAACGTGCAACACGTCAGTATGCACGGCGCCAAGAGACATGGTTCTCGCGTGATGGGCGCATCACATGGATTTCACCAGTACAAGCGCGCCTGGAACGTGTATTGGAAGTGCTTGCCTCGCGTTAATGCCGATAAACTCAGCGTTAGATATGAATACCTCACTAATCGCAACATATGGTCATGGCACAGAGAATGATTTTGTACTTCTCTTTGATCCAGAAGATGAGCATTCAATCACCACTGCGCAAACAGTTGCAATCTGTAATCGCACCACAGGTATTGGAGCGGATGGCCTTATTCGCATCATCAAACGTGATGGCAAATGGTTTATGGATTACCGAAATTCCGATGGATCACTGGCTGAAATGTGCGGTAATGGAATTCGTGTGATGGCTCGTTATTTAGTTGAGCGCGGCCATGAAAATGAGGGAATCTTTGCAATCAATACTCGCGATGGAGTAAAACATCTTCGAGTGCCAATGACTGGTGACATTTCGGTCAACATGGGTCAAGTAAGCGATGAAGATGAAGAAATCACAGCATCTACCAATGGTCATATTTGGAATGGTTACAAGATAAGTATTGGAAATCCTCATGCTGTTGTATTTGTTGAAGATATTTCACAGGTGGGCGCAATGGATGAGCCACCAGTTGTGCGCCCAAAGGATGCCTACCCTGAAGGTGTCAACGTTGAGTTTGTTCAAATTACTGGAGATCATGAGGTAAAGATGCGCGTGTATGAGCGCGGCAGTGGTGAGACTCGCTCATGTGGCACAGGAACGTGCGCAGTTGCACTTGCTGCCTCATTACATACAAAAGAACGGCTTCCATCAAAGTGGGTTATCTATCCACCAGGTGGCCGACTAGAAGTTGATATCGATGGACATTCAAATGCAACCTTGATTGGTCCCGCTGTACTACTTGCTGATCATGATATTTCGAGGTTCCTAGTTGAGTAAAGATAATCGTGAGGATCTAGATTTCGAAGAACTCATGCGCGAGAGCGCAAGAGCAGCCGCTGAATTTGATTCAGAAGAATCAGATTATGAAGTTACGTCACAACCGGATTTAGCTGATCGCCATGCACTTCGCCGTGTCAAAGGGTTTTCAACAGAACTTCAAGATATTTCCGATGCCGAATATCGCCAATTACA
>CAMDHH010000047.1 GCA_945898065.1 Bifidobacterium breve | reverse complement strand
CACTTCATAGATTGCTTAGGAAGCTAGAACCTCGTCAAGGATCGTTGCAGCCTTCTCTTCATCAGTGCGCTCAGCAAGAGCGAGCTCTGAGATAAGAATCTGCTTCGCCTTGGCGAGCATGCGCTTTTCACCAGCTGATAGTCCACGATCGAGATCGCGGCGATAAAGATCGCGCACAACTTCTGCGACCTTGATGACATCACCTGATGCTAATTTTTCAAGATTTGCTTTGTAGCGACGTGACCAGTTTGTTGGTTCTTCTGTGTAAGGCTGGCGAAGTACGTTGAATACGCGGTCTAGGCCGGCACTATCTACAACATCGCGAACACCAACAAGATCAACATTTTCTGCAGGAACGCGAACCGTTAAATCTCCTTGAGCAACTTTTAGAACTAGGTAGGTCTTCTCTTCACCTTTGATCACTCGGGTCTCAATAGCTTCAATGAGTGCCGCTCCGTGATGGGGATAAACAACGGTTTCGCCGACCTTAAATGACATGTGTTGCCCTTCGCTAGAAGGACAATAATACCAGCCATTACTGACATCAGTCACCTCGATATGGAGCCCTTTACGCGTATGGAATTGGTAATAATGCGTGAGAGAATATGCATCGGAAATGACTTGACAAATTCATTCTTTATGTTTTTTTAGATACAAGGAGTAATTGATGCGACTACGTAACACTCTTACCATTGCGACATCACTTGTTGTAGCAATCTCGCTAACAGGATGTGGCGCGGGACCAAATGCTGAAAGTCGCACAATTACTCGCGTAACAGATGGGGCAGAAACTGCAATTACCAAAGATGGTAGTAACATCAAAGTTCGTAATCTCTTGCTAGTCGAGCTCTCTGATGGCAGCGGCACAGGTGTTCTTGTTGGAAGTATTATCAGTACTGCAGATCAAGAAGATGCACTATTAGGAATCTCTGTAAATGGCATCAATGCCCTTTATTCAGGCGAATCAGTAATGGCAAAGAATTCTGTAATTCAATTTGAAGGCGCTTCAGCTAATGCCAAAGCAGTTGTTCCTGGAATGAATGTTTCCGCAGGTAAAGAGACTGTAGTTTCACTCTTTTTTGCAAAGGCTGGCTTAGTAACTATTAATGCAATTGTGCGCGATCAACGCGACACATATGCAGGAATTACTGCTTAGTTCACGATTCCATCTTGTAACCAAGACCGCGAACGGTCTGGATAAATACTGGATTTGCAGGATCTTCTTCAATCTTGGCGCGCAGACGCTTGATGTGAACATCGAGAGTCTTGGTATCGCCAACATAATCACTGCCCCACACGCGATCAATTAGTTGAATACGAGTAAGAACACGGCCAGAATTTCGCATGAGGAATTCAAGTAATTCAAATTCTTTCAGAGGTAGCTGCACCGTATTAGTCCCCACGGAAACCATGTGGCGATCAACATCCATACGTACTGGCCCGGCAGCCAAGATAGGGCCATCGACATCACCTTCGGCCAATGAACCGTTGCGACGAAGTACGGCGCGGATACGAGCTACTAATTCGCGAGATGAATATGGCTTAGTTACATAATCATCTGCGCCAAGTTCTAACCCAACGACTTTATCAACCTCAGAGTCTTTAGCTGTGAGCATGATTATTGGAATATTTGAACGCTGACGTAGTTGACGACACACTTCAGTACCAGATAGTCCAGGCAACATGAGGTCGAGTAATACTAAATCTGCACCGTTGCGATCGAACTCTTCAATTGCCTTAGGACCAGTATCAGCAAGTCCAACTTCAAATCCTTCGCGGCCAAGTAAATAACTGAGTGCATCAGAAAATGAATCTTCATCTTCTACTACAAGGATACGTGTCATTACATTGCCTCCAGGCTTTTGATTGAATCTACATACTCGGGTAAACGTAAAGTGAAAGTGCTTCCAGCGCCTTCAACACTCCATACTGAAATATCACCACCATGGTTAGTTGCAACGTGTTTGACTATTGAAAGACCAAGGCCTGTGCCACCTGTTGCGCGCGAACGAGCTGGATCAACACGATAAAAACGCTCAAAAATTCTTTCTAGATCTTTATCAGGAATTCCAATACCTTGATCTTTGACAGATATTTCAACAAGGCCTTTCTCATTTTTTAAAGTGACCGCAACTTGGGTTGCATCTGGGCTGTAATTAATTGCATTCTCAATCAAATTACTAATTGCCATACCTAATTGGCTACGATCACCGAGTACTAAACTCTCTGACTTGAGATCAAATGCAATTTGTATTTTTCTTGACTCAGCGGTGAGTTTTGATTCATCTATCGCCTGGCTAATCAAATCTGCAATCGGTATAACTTTTGCTCCAACAAGAGGGTCGACATCTTGCAATCTCGATAAGTTGATAATTTCTTGAACTAAGTCAGATAAACGTTTGGCCTCTATTTGCATACGCCCAGCAAAGCGAATAACTGCTTCGGGGTCATCGCTGGCACCAAGAACAGCCTCGCTCAGAATAGAGAGTGCTCCAATGGGAGTTTTTAGCTCATGCGAAATATTGGCAACGAAGTCTCTGCGAATCGAATCAAGGCGGCGAAATTCGCTATCGTCAAAAATCAAAACAATTATTAATCCATCATTTCCAAATGGAGATACACGAACTAATAGATCGTGAGTGCCTTCACCAACTGGTCCGCGTGGAAGTTCGATAGTTGCCTCTTGGAAAATATTTGAACGCCGTACCGCACGAACTAAATTTTTAATTGATTCTGATGTAACACGTGAATCTTTAACAAGGCCTAAGGCACTTGTCCCACGCGAAGAATTCAGAACTACTTCACCTGGTGCTAATAATAAATATTCAGCATCTAAAATCTCTAATAGATCTAATGTTCCTTCAGGAATCTCCCAGAGTTGTATTTCACTCTTGGGAGCCCGTTGGCGTTTGAACATGGCTCTATCGTAGAGAAGTATTGAAGTGCTTATGGCTTCACCCTTCGATTTACCTCTTTAAAACCCAATTCTTAAGGTGCTATTCAAGACTCGTTCACTTTGAAACCCTTGCTAGCCCTGACTTCGATATACCTTTATCCCTATGCGCGATGCCTTTCATGACGACCTAGATGCCGTCCGAGAAACCCTCGTTGAAATGTCGGGCCTTGTAGGCCATGCAATGGAGCGCGCTACAACGGCGCTACTCACTGCAGATTTGAAAATAGCTGAAGAAGTAATTTCTGATGATTCAAAAATTGATGCCCTGCACCATGATCTCGATAATCGCATCCTTGGAATCATGGCGCGTCAACAACCTGTTGCCGGTGACCTACGCATCCTCGTGACATCTATTCGTATGAGCGCCGACCTAGAACGCATGGGAGATCTTGCCGACCACATTGCAAAGGTTGCTCGCATGCGTTATCCATCTACTGCTGTTCCACCAGAGCTCATCCTGACAATTCAAGAGATGGGCAGTGTTGTAAAACTCATTATTGCAAAGACAAGTAGCGTGATTCAATCCCAAGACATCACGGTTGCACTTCAATTGGAAAAAGATGATGACGAGATGGATCGCTTGCACCGCAAACTATTTATTACTTTGCTTGATGATTCATGGTCGCATGGAATTGAAACTGCAATTGATATGACACTCATTGGTCGTTACTACGAGCGCTGCGCAGACCATGCGGTAAGCGTTGCCCGTCGTGTGTACTTCCTTGTAACTGGCGAATACGCAAGCGATCAAGCGTAAATTTTACTTTTTACCCTGATTTGCAACAGCGGCAATAGCTTCTTTCGCTGCAGCAGGATCTAAATACTCTCCACCTTTTTTGATTGGCTCAAAGTCATCATCAAATTCATATAGCAATGGGATACCGGTTGGGATATTTACTCCAGCAATATCTTCATCTGATATGCAATCAATATGCTTTACAATCGCGCGAATCGAATTACCGTGAGCAGTTACTAGAACAGTCTTACCCGCATTCATATCTACAGCAATTTCTTTTGTTAGATATGGAACTATGCGCTCCACAACATCTTTGAGGCACTCTGTCTTAGGCATAAGCGCGCCAAGGTCTGCATAACGAGGATCCGCACTCTGTGAATACTTATCAGCATCATCAATAGGTGGTGGTGGAACATCGAAAGAGCGGCGCCATAGAGCAAATTGTTCTTCGCCATACTGTGCCAAAGTCTCTTTCTTATCTTTGCCTTGAAGTGCGCCGTAGTGGCGCTCATTCAAACGCCATGTGCGATGCACTGGAATCCAATGACGATCTGCAACATCGAGTGCTAATTGCGATGTATGAATTGCACGGCGCAAAAGAGATGTATGAACAACATCTGGCAATAATCCGCGCTCTTTCAATAGCTCTCCGCCACGCTTTGCTTCTGCTTCACCTTTTTCTGAAAGGCGAACATCAACCCATCCAGTAAAGAGATTCTTGGCATTCCATTCACTTTCGCCATGGCGAAGCAAAATGAGAGTTCTATTCATGAGGCAATTCTAGTTATCTCTAGACAAGATGTTCAAATGCTTTCAAATTCGCCAACGATTCACCGCGAGAAACGCGCCAAGCCCATTCACGACGTATTGCATTAGCGAAACCAAGTTCAAGCAATGGATTAAATGATGAGTCTGAATACTGCAGAACTGCGCCAAGTAAACGGTCAATTTCGCGAGCAGTCACTGCAGGCAATGGAAGTCGACCAACTAGATAGAGATCGCCTAGTTCATTGATAGCAAAAGCGATGCCATACATAGAGGCATTCTTTTGCATGCACCAGGCATGCACACCCCCTTCGTTTTCATCAGGTTTGCGGATAACAAAGGCGTTGATACTTAGTGAATGATCGCCAACCACCAATGCGCAGTGGGTCTGTAATTTCTTTTCCCCTGGAAGGGAGACGAGAAATGTATTTGCGTCTTTCTTCTCAAAATCCAAGTCGTGCGAATCTAGAAATTCTTCAATAACTGCGCGAGGGTCGAGTGCTGCCATTTTTATTGGCCAGAGATCGAGCGCTTATCGCGTATCTGCGAAAGCACTTGATCGTAAATATCGAGTGTTCCACGTGCAGTTGCATCCCAACCAAAGTGTGAAGCATGTTCAACTGCTCCCATTGAAAGCAATACTCGGCGCTGTGGCTCTTGCAATAAACGAGCTAATACAGAAGACCAAGCGCGCGGATCGTGTCCATCGACGAGAACTCCTGATATTCCATCGGCAACAGCTGTGCGCAGACCACCAACTGCTGTTGCAACAACTGGTGTGCCACATGCTTGTGCTTCAAGTGCAACCAAACCAAAACTCTCTGAATAACTTGGCACACATACTAAATCTGCTGCGCGATACCACTGAGGTAGTTCTTCGCGCGCAACAGGTGGTGAGAATGAAACGACATCGGAGATTCCAAGCCAAGAAACTAATTCTTTCATTCGCTCTACTTCACTTGTATTGGCTCCTGATGCTCCACCAATGATAAAAACTTTCAACTTAGCGCGCAGATGTGGCGTGTGCGAAACCATTTCTGCAGTTGCACGGATAAGTAATTCAGGGCCTTTATGTGGCTGGATACGACCAACAAATGTGAGGACTAGTGCGTCAGGTGCTATCGATAATTCCTTGCGTGCCTCTACTTTTCCACCATTGACTTTGAAGTTATAGAGATCAACACCTGGTGTTACGACGTGGACAGTATCTGGACATGCTTCATAGAGAGAGACAAGGCTGGCAGCTTCTGCATCAGTATTAGCGGTGAGCGCGTGAGCAACTGCTGCAATTTGTGTTTCACCTTGTACGCGAATCATTGGCTCTGGTGTTTCACCTTCAGCCAAATTCAAATTCTTTACACGAGCCATTGTGTGCATTGTGTGAACAAGTGGAATACCAAGTTCTTTTGCAACTGGCATCGCTACTTTTCCAGATAGCCAATAATGCGAATGAATAACGTCGTATTTGCGTTCACCACTGAGTGCAGTTTTAAAATCTTCGCTGAGTTCTTTGAAGTGCGCAGGAATTTCTTCCTTAGTTAGGTGCATTCCTTCTTGTGGGCCAAAGTGATGAACCATCACACCGGGTGAAAGTTCAACAACCTCTGGTAAATCTGCGTGATCGCGGCGTGTAAAAATATCTACCTCAACGCCCATTGAAGCCATGCGCTTTGCGCTTTCGGCAACATATATGTTCATACCGCCGGCATCGCCAATTCCCGGTTGTTCTAATGGGCAGGTATGCACCATCAACATTGCGATGCGGGGACTCATTGGATAAGGGTAACTTGGTAAAGCGCCTTTGTAATCCTAGAAAGCAGCTCTGAACTCACCTAAGACTTGACCGCCGCCAAGTACTTCCATAACTTCACCGCTTAGCTCAATTCCAAAGCGAGCAAGTGCACCAACCATTATTGGGCCATCTGCGCGCTGTGATCCATCGAGAACCTTCCACGCAATAGTTCGACCATCTGGCAGAGAAGCAACCATGACTGCCTCTGCTCCACCTTTTATAAATAGTCCTGGAACTTTCTTCATAACACGAGTATCAAAGGAGCCTTCATAGAGAATCATTCGTGGATTTGCAATACAAGCATCAACAATTTTCTTATGGACAGGGTCTCCAGAAATTCGCATTGTACGAGCTGCACGAGCCATTCCTAAAGTGCTCATAGCAAATAGTGGCGCTCCGCATCCATCGATGCTCACTAATTCAATTTTCTCTTCAGTAAGAATTTCAATCTCTTTCTTGATTGCAATTTGTAATGGGTGATCTGCGCTCTTGTAAGTTTTCAGATCCCAGCCATTAGCAACACAGGTAGCAAGCATCGCTGAATGTTTTCCGCTGCAATTAGCTGCTAGTGAGGTTGGTGGCTTATCCCCCCATGCTTTGCGAGCAAGATCAGAGATTGGTCTATCTGGTGTATTCATAAGAGCATCAGCACCCAAACCAACACTTGCTAAATTTTCGAGTGCAACTTCTTGATGTTCATCAGTGCCGCCATGACTTGCACATGCAAGAGCTAAGTTGCGACCTTCAAAATTGAGTCCATTGCGCACCATTGCAACGGCCTGCATTGATTTGATTGAGGAGCGGGGGAACATTTGTGCGCGAGGTTGACCCAATTCGAGCAAGATTGAACCATCGGCATTGAGTAGCACCAGGTGACCGTAGTGTTGTGATTCCACCATTGCGCTACGCGTCATGGTGGCTAAAAGTTGGCCAGAATTCACCTTGAGAGTATTCACTTTTTTATTTCCACCCTCTAGTCTCACCCTATGAAATTAACGCCTTCGAAGAACGTTACCTCCCTCATCATCTCATCTTTCATAGCGCTTTCACTTATCTCCACGCCGACAAGTGCGAACGCGGCAGCACCAAAAGCTGGAACAAAGTGCACGATGTCAGGTCAGCAAGTTACTTCCAATAATTTAACCTTTACATGTACAAAATCTGGAAAGAATTTAGTCTGGTCAAAAGGTGTTAAAAACAATAGTTCAAAATCTGCACAAGCATCAGGTGGTGGGCCTTCTGTAACCGAGGGCTTCCTCTGTGATCCTGGAAAAGCAATGACAGGTAAATCAAG
>CAMDHH010000046.1 GCA_945898065.1 Bifidobacterium breve | reverse complement strand
GGCAGCGAGAGTGTAATCAGCGGCAGTTGTACTGGCGCTTGATTTTTTGCACAGGTTATTGGTTAACGAGATCATCCTGGCTTCCTCGGCCCGCTTCCCTTGTCTCAACATCCAAAGTCGAGACCGTTCACCCCCAAGCTTCGTTATCTCACTCGCAAAGATTTACCTTGCACGCTCAATATCGAAATATCTTGGGAACTAGAAGCATTACTTCTATCCCCTATGTAATTGTTTTCTAATTGTAAGTCAGAACTCCATAAAGAGGTAATTAGAGCGCAAAAAGTGGAAGCAAATAGCAATGAATTAGTCGTCGTATTTAGAGCGCTTTGAACTCTTTCCAGATTGTCGTCGTGAGATTTCGCGCTCTGCTTCACGGCCTGCTTCTCGCTCCATCAGTGCAGCACGTTTATCGTGAGCTTTCTTTCCGCGAGCAAGTGCTAATTCAATTTTTGCTTTTCCATCTTTGAAATAGAGAGATAGAGGAATCAGAGTCGTTCCACCCTCTTTGAGTTTGCCAATCAATTTATGTAGCTCTTGTTTATGCACTAAGAGTTTGCGATCACGGCGAGGCGTGTGATTTGTCCATGTTCCCTCTGTGTATTCAGGAATATGAACACCACTGAGCCAAAGTTCACCATCTTGGACCATTGCAAATCCATCAATGAGGGATGCGCGTCCAAGGCGAAGTGATTTCACCTCTGTACCCGTTAGAACAAGCCCGCATTCAAATACATCTTCAATCGAATAATCGTGGCGTGCTTTCTTATTTTGCGCGATGAGTTTGCGACCAACCTCTTTCACCATCTTCGCTCACCCGCCTTCATGACTAAACCTTGAGGTAACGGCGAAGAGTAATCACAGATGCAAGAGTCGAGACAACAAGTCCGGTTGCTAATAGATAAGCCGAAGAAACCCAGACTTCTCCCCATCCAAAGAACTTAGTAAATGAGAGAAGTGGAGCGACTTTAGTATCAACAACGCTCTTGAGCCCAGCTAATAATCCAGTTGCAAGCACCCAGCCAATAATTGCAGATATAACACCTTCAAGTAAAAATGGAAGTTGAATAGACCACGAAGATGCACCAACAAGTTTCATTACGCCGGTTTCACGTCGTCTATTGAATGCTGCGATTCGAAGCGTGTTGCTTATCAGTAGAGCAGCGGTTAGTACCGATGCAAGCCCGACAAGTAGAGCGCCATTTCGAAGAACTGCAAGGAGTCTAAAGAATTTTTCCAAGATTGATCTTTGATCCTGAACAACATCAACACCTGGGCGACCAGAGAAGGCACTAACAATGACTGGGTATTGAGTTGGATCCTTGAGCTTTACTCTAAAAGATTCTGGCAATTGATCTGCAGTTACATTCTGTGCAATAGCGGAATCCTTGAATCGTTCTTGAAAACGCACAAATGCCTGTGATTGTGATTCATAAAAAACACTTTCAATTACTGGTAACGCTTGTAGATCTTGCTGAATTTGTAGGCGCTGTCCTGCAGTAATTACTCCGCCTGAACATGATGGGGACTCAGAGAGCGGGCCACATAAAAATATTGAGACTTCAATCTTGTCATACCAATAATCTTTCATGGCACTAACTTGTGCATTTGAGAGCAGTCCGATGCCCAGGAGTGAGAGTGAGATAGCAGTTGTTACAACGACTGCAAAGGTCATTGTGAGGTTTCGGCGTAGTCCAATTCGAACTTCATTGAGTAAAAATCGTGCGCGCATTTTCTCTCCCCTTAGCCCGTATACCCGTAAACACCGCGAACTTGATCTCGGATTACATGCCCGGTATCGAGTTCGATGACGCGCTTGCGCATTTGATCAACAATTCCTGAATCGTGTGTTGCCATTAAGACTGTAGTTCCTTCACGATTGATGCGATCAAGTAACTTCATAATTCCCACGCTCGTTGATGGATCTAAGTTTCCAGTTGGTTCATCGGCAATGAGAATCAGCGGACGGCTCACATATGCACGCGCAATTGCCACTCGCTGCTGCTCTCCACCGGAAATTTCATTAGGAAGGCGGTCACCTTTATCTTCAAGGCCAACTAGCTCTAGTACTTCAGGAACTTCGCGATTAATCTCTTTCTGCGAATAGCCCAGAACGTGCAAGGTAAATGCAACGTTTTCTGTGATTGTTTTATTTGGCAATAAACGAAAATCCTGAAATACAGTACCGACCTGACGGCGCAACTCTGGAACTTTGTGGTTTGCAAGTGTTCCTAAATCTTTTCCAGCAACGTGAATAGTGCCAGCAGTTGGGCGGTCTTCTCTGAGAATCAATCGCAGAAATGTTGACTTACCAGAACCCGATAAACCGACGAGGAATACAAACTCCCCTTTTGTGATTTCAATATTGACATTATCAAGTGCTGGACGTTCTTGACCAGAGTAGACCTTCGTAACATTTTCTAAACGAATCACATCTACTCCTCTATACAAACTCTGCATGATCGACACTTGGGTCCGCGCAGCGCCGCATGGATTGGGCGATGATCATTGACCTGACTGGGCATAGTTTATTGAAATTAGAGAAAAAAGCGCCTCTCTAACGCGCATTTGAGCGTGCTAATAATCTGATATTTATCGATTCCACGCGGGGAATATCTCTGACTAACTACTTCGGCGCCAGCGAATTCCAGCTTCAATAAATTCATCAATTTCGCCATCGAGAACTGCACTTGTATTTCCAGTTTCGTAATCAGTGCGCAAATCTTTCACCATTTGATATGGCGCTAAAACGTAGGAGCGCATCTGATTTCCCCACGAACCAGAGTTATCACCTTTGAGCGCGTTGATTTTGGCTTGCTCTTCTTGGCGACGTCGCTCTAATAACTTTGATTGCAGTACTGCCATCGCAGTTGCCTTATTTTGAATTTGAGAGCGCTCGTTCTGGCATGAGACAACAATTCCTGTTGCCATATGTGTAATACGAACGGCAGAGTCAGTTGTATTTACGCCTTGACCACCAGGACCTGATGAGCGATACACATCTACGCGAATCTCTTTTTCATCAATATCAATGTGATCACTTTGGGCAACAACAGGCACGACTTCTACGCCGCAAAATGAAGTGTGGCGACGGCTCTGACTATCAAAGGGAGATATTCGAACTAAACGGTGCGTTCCCTGCTCAACCGACAAAGTTCCATATGCATAAGGAGCGCTGACTTTGAATGTTGTTGACTTGATTCCAGCTTCTTCGGCATATGAAGTTTCTAGTACATTGACATTGAAATTATGTCGCTCACAATAGCGAAGATACATGCGCATAATCATTTCGGCCCAGTCTGCCGCTTCAACTCCACCTGCTTCAGAGCGAATAGTTATTAGTGCATCTCTATCGTCATATTCACCGTTGAGCAGAGTCTGAACTTCTAATTCTCCAATTACTTTTATTACAGAATCTAATTCTGCAAAGGCATCGTTCATTCCCGATCCATCAGGCTCACTTGCCGCCAATTCAAAGAGAATTGGAAGCTCTTCAACGCGCCTGCGCAATGATTCTAATTTTGTAATCTCGGATTGAACTCTAGAAAGCTTACTTGTGATCTTCTGTGCACTCTCAGGGTCATCCCAAAGGTTTGGTACTCCAGCTTGTTCTTCTAATTCAATTGATTGCTTATGTAATTTCGGAAGGTCGAGAACTTTCTCAATCGATACGAGGGTTGCATCAATCGCAGCAATCTCTAGATCGAACTCTCTGGCGGCCATAGGTGAAGCCTACCTGAGTTAGTAGATACTAATAAAGTCGATGGCCGAAGAGATAGAAACCTTCGCTTCGTTGATTTTCTGTAGCTACGCCAGCATGTAATTCAATCTGCTTCAATGAAGTCAATGGAATTGCAAAAGGGAGTTTTGCGATTACTCGAGTATTGATAGCAATTTCATAACCATCACACTCATACGACTCTAGAGTTATCTCTCCTAATTCAATTCTTTTTTGAGCACTTGAACTAACACTCCAATCACGTAACTCTTTAACAACTTCGGAATATCCTGTTGAACAATTGATTGGAATTCTTCGTACATTTGGCGCTGAATACCTATTACGAATCAATGGTGTAAAGATAGTTCCTTTGCCTTTGTAATAATTATCAAGATCTAATTCGTGTGTACCTCGCTGGCTTGCAGCTTCTGTCGCTTGTACTAACGAGCGTTGGGCGATGGCAATACTTCCAATATTCGTCATCACCATTATTGAAATTAGCGTCACGATGAAGAGCCCAATAATAAGCAAGGAAATTGAGCCCTCTTCATCACTACATTTTTGAAAGAATTCTTTAGCTCGCGCTCTCAGAGCCATGGTGATAAATGCTCTTGCGCTATTGCGCTCACAATTCGCCCATTATCAAGTCGTATACGAATCTCGTTTCTTATTACCGAGTTTGCACTTATACATGGCCTCTTGCTGCATTCGAAATTTATTGATATCGAATTAATCTCATTAGGAGATAGCCCCATTTTTGCTCCAATAACAGCTATCACTTGGGCAGCGATTATGCGTCCGCTCTCATCACTCTTTGTTTGAACATATCCATGAAGACTCTCACGCGCTAAGACTTGAGCGCTCTCTTCGCCCCAACTTAAAGATGCAAATTGATTGAGGTAGATAAATATCGGCAAGAAGAGTGGAATTGCAAGCATGACAAATTCGACTGAGGCACTTCCTCGCTCTTCTCGAATGAGTCGCTTTAGAAATTTCATGAGAGATTCTCCATGACTGCGATCCCTGATACATCTATACGGGGATTTCTACTTATCATCGCTATGAAATTTGGAAGAAGTTGAGGAATCGCTCGACTCTTATGTGTTACTAAAATTCTTATTTTTTCAAAGGCATCAGGTGAGTTGAGATCAATTACTTCATCACTTGCATAAATTACTCCCGTAATAGCGCGCTGCGAGGCTTGGCTCTGAGTCATCGCCATATCGAGAGTGCGCATATTTGTTGCAACAATGAGTTGAGCGCCAAGAAGAAAGAGGATAAGCAAGGGAATAATTACCATCGCACTCTCCACACTTCCACGTTCATCGCCACAATATCGAGCAAAACTACGAGAACGTTTGAAAAGTAATTTCACCGAATCCCATTCATCGCATCAAGTGAGTTACGCAAAATTGAGGTAAGGCGCGGCGCGGCAATTGTCCAAATGGCAGTTACTAGCCCAGTGGTCATGAGTACAACGAGAACCCATCCTGGAACATCTCCACGCTCACTACTTAGTATTTTCTTTATGCGAATCACTACTGGAGTAACGAGAGTGTATGTTCGTTGAAGTAGTTCTATTTCTAAGTGCGTTACACGGTTTTGGACTCTCTTGCCCGTAACTGTGATTTCGTTGACTGTATTCACTTACTCCTCCTGATGTATAGGTGGAGGGAACTATCTAATCTTTATGTGTCATGACTGGGTACAAGAGGGAAGTGTGTGAATAAGAGATGGCTGTGGAAACTAAAGGAAAGCGGGTGCAATCTCTGGAAACCACGAGAGCGCTTCATCGCGGAAGTTTCCCTCTGCTTCGAGTTGGCAGAAGATTCCTGTAGTACCAAGAGTGACTCGATGAATCAATACATATTCGGCTGGCAAATTAAGTTGGAAACCAATCTTCGCAGTGGGATTACGCGGGTCTCCAACGCGCGCACTCTGATCACGTAACCATTCACGCGAATACTTGAAGGTTTGAGTTCGAAGTGGTTCAACAAGTGGGACAAGAAAATCAAGAACTAAGTTGGGATCCACATCAACATCGGCCAAAATAAAGCCATCTTTTTTGAATCCTTCATACAGGGCTGCAGAATCATCATCGAGTGCATGTTTGAGAAGTCTCTTCATCGGCTCTGGAAAACCATTAGGTAAACGATTACATGCACCAAAATCTAGAACACCCAATCGACCATCGGCTAGCAGGCGAAAGTTTCCAGGATGAGGGTCGGCATGCAATAAGCCTGCGCGATCAGGTGAAGTGAAGTGAAAACGAGCTAACTTCATGCCCGCATTATTTCGCTGCTCTTGTGTTCCACTCGCAATAATTTCTGAAAGTGGAGTTCCCTCTAACCATTCGGAGACTAGAACTCGATCAGATACCATGACTACTTTTGGAATTGCAATGTCGGCATCACCATCGTAAACACGAGCGTAAGTTTCTTGCGCTTGTGCTTCATAACGGTAATCAACTTCTTCGATAATTCTAGAGCGCAATTCTTCGAGTAATGGTTTCATCTCGAGGCCTGGCATTACTAATTGGAAAATCTTTGCAAAACGTTGGATTTGATTGAGATCCGAGATGAGTGCTTCAGCAGCCCCTGGATATTGAATCTTTACAGCAACGGCTCGGCCATCTTTCCACTGCGCCTTATGAACTTGTCCAATTGATGCTGATGCAGTTGCTACATCTTCGAAACTGGCAAAGTTATCTCGCCAATCTTCACCAAGTTCTTTTGCAAGTACTTTATGGACCACGCGAGTAGGTAGCGGTGGTGCAGATTCTTGAAGCTTTGTCAGTGTTTCTCGGTATGGCTTTGCAATATCTTCTGGAAGGGCGGCCTCAAAAACCGAGAGCGCTTGTCCAAATTTCATTGCTCCACCTTTGAGTTCGCCAAGAACTTTAAAGAGTTGCTCCGCAGTTTTTTCTTGTATCTCTGCAAAGACGACATTGCTTGACTGGCCAACTAATTGGCGACCAATACCGAGTGCACCGCGACCAGCTAAGCCCATAGGGATTGAGACCATTCGCGCAGCGCGAGCCACGGTAGATTGTGGAATCTCGCTACCTTGCTCGTTGATCTCACTTGGCATAAGCGCAATTGTGAAGGAAATACAGTGCGCTCGCCACGTCAAATTTCAAACCCATGCGCAACCACAGCGTGGGTGAAGGGCATATGAAATGTGTTCTCTATTACAGGTGCTTCCGGAATGAAAACGAGTACGTGAGCCAACTAAGGATTGATCATTACCATCAACATAATTCAAGACTTCCTGAGCAATGCGACCTGAAATTTCATGAGATGTTGCAATAGAGCTCTCCATCTCGTTTGCGCCATTTTCTAAATATTGCGAAATATCGCCTTGTTCTATTCGTGAAATATGTATGCATCGCAAACATGGTGTTTTTCCTGGCTTTACAAGTGGTCCCCATGATATTCCACCACCTTGTGGTGTTGATATAAGAAAGAAATCCAGATGGTTGCGCATCCATTGCGAAATCAAACCCGTAGATAGATCCTCTTTTGTTGGATCTCCTACATAAATGCGCAGACTCTTCTCCTTTTTTTCACGTCTCTTGCTATCCGAGGGAATTGGAAAGAGCGCAAACTCTTTTGCCAATTCAGAAAGTCTGGCACTAAAACTCGAGCCGACATCACTGGTGCGCAGATATGTACTGCCGATATCTCGATGGCTAATCGTATGATTATCTCGAATTCCCTGCGTGCTCATTGCAGTATTGGTAACACCACTTCCTAAGAGAATCCCATACAGGAGTACAGCTATTCGACTATTTCCAAATATTTCTATCTCAAAATTCTGTCGGGCTGATATGACTTCAATACCGCCATCATCTATTCCATCACGCCAAGTTATTTCTGATAATTCTGGAGCAAGTCGGTTTTGTAATAGTTGCAGAGCGGGATCTCGTTCTTCAACTTTTCTTCTCTTCGCTTTAGCCGCAATTGCAGGAACATTTGAATGAAATCTATTTGCTAGAACAATCTTGCTCTGGCGCACATCTAAAAAATTATGCGTATGCAAGGTCGTAAGAATTGAATCGAACTCAACATCACAGATACCCGCCTGCGCCTTTAATTCATCAACACTTTTAGCGCCAGTGAGCATCTCAATTATCGTGCGAGCGCCATGGTGATGTAACTCGATAGTGCGATCGAAATTGCCTATGACAACCCTTTCTCCACCTTCAAGTAATGTGGCGAAATATCGAACTCCTGCTTTGAGTCGTGGTGAATATGAATTGCTTGTATAGATACTTCCTGGGTTCTGTGTCATGCTCAAACTCTTCTGTGCCAGAGACAGGTACGCTTTTATTCAATCTCAAAGGTGTGTGAAACTCGCCTCAATGTTATGCCTAAGGAACTCACTGCGCACTATGAGTATGCGTACCTAAAAGAACAAACCCCCGAGCGCGTTAGCGCACGAGGGCTTGCCTACTTATAGACGTTAGATAAGTAAATATCTAAAAATTACTGTGCTTTGCCAAGGATGCGATTGACCTTGGTGCCACATACAGGACAGATTCCCTGTGCCATGCGA
>CAMDHH010000045.1 GCA_945898065.1 Bifidobacterium breve | reverse complement strand
GCTCCGGTTTTGCTGCGCGAAGTGCTAATGGAATTACAGTCACAGGTTCGGCCAAAGTAGCAGCAGTTGCCGACAATGCAGTCTGGACACTCTCTGTTGCACTCTCTGCCCCCAAAGTAGCAGATGCAGTAACTCGCGTTGGCGCAGGTGTTGATTCACTTACTAAGTATTTATCTGATGGTGGAATTCCAGCAGAAGCGCTCACTCTTGGCCCAGTTTCAACATATGCCAATGAGGAATATCTCAACGGCAATTCAACTGGTCGCATTCTTTCTTATCGAGCATCTCGCGATGTCACCATTCGCTCTACTGATGTTCAACTCATCTCTAAGTTGAGCCAAGGAATAGGAACACTGTTGCAAAGTGGAGTTCCAGTAAATAACTACGGACCTCAATATTATGTTTCAACCCTTGCTGACCTTCGCCCACAGTTATTAGGTGAGGCAATGCAAGATGCAAAGGTTCGCGCAGAGGCCCTAACAAAGGCAGTGGGTGGATCAGTGGGCGCTGTTATGAGTGTGAAGAGTGGACCTTTCCAAGTCACTACACCTGACTCAACAATGACATCAGATATGGGTGCTTATGACACTTCATCTATCGATAAGACAATTACGTCAACAGTTTCAGTTACATTCAAAACTAACTAACCTGTAACAGTTACCGTCTTAGCTTTATCGCTGAGGTGGCTATAAACCTATAAAAGTAAAAGTGAGACCTACAGAGGAATATTGCCGTGGTTACCACGACGATGTGGAGCAAGTGCAATTGCTTCTGCAATAACTCTTCGCGAATGTTGTGGTTGAACAATCTCATCTACTGCGCCAATTTCTATTGCTCGAGCAACTCCACCCGAAACTTTTTCATGTTCTGCAGCAAGTTCTAACTCCATAGATTCGCGCTGATCTTCAGGTAAGTCTGCAAGCAATCGACGATGTAATACACGAACTGCAGCGACAGCGCCCATTACAGATACTTCTGCATCTGGCCACGCTAATACTTTTGTTGCACCGAGTGCTTTTGAATTCATTGCAACGTAAGCACCGCCATATGCACGGCGTGTAATCAAAGTGATACGCGGAACAACTGCTTCACCAAATGCGTGAAGAAGTTTTGCGCCGCGCCTAACAGCGCCTTCCCATTCTTGGCCGGCACCCGGTAGGAATCCAGGAACATCTGCGATGACGATGAGTGGAATACCGAATGCGTCACATGTGCGAACAAATCGCGCAGCCTTCTCACTTGCTGAAGAGTCTAGAACTCCACCTAAATGTTGTGGATTATTGGCAATAACACCAACAGTTCGACCACCTAGTCGACCCAGTGTTGTTGTCATATTTTCAGCCCACATTTTTAGAAGTTCCAGTCTTTCACCATCGGCATCCAAGATTGCATTTACTAAAGGCGTTACTTCATATGCGCGTCGATTTGTTGCAGCAACGAGTTGGGCCAAATCAAAGTCATTGAGTTTGGTATTGATATGGCCCTGATGAGCAAAGAGAGATGCAAGGTCACGAGTCATTTCGAATGCTTCATCTTCGGTATGAGCGATCAAGTGGGCTAACCCACTATTTTTACGGTGCGCATCGGGGCCGCCAAGTCCTTCCATATCAACTTTTTCACCTGTAACACTTTTTACAACATCAGGACCCGTTACAAAAATTCTTCCTTCAGGAGCAAGCACAACAACATCTGTCATTGCAGGTCCATATGCGCCACCACCAGCTGTTGGCCCAAGAACTAATGAGAGTTGCGGAATCTTGCCACTGGCCAAAATAATAGATTGAAAAACTTCACCAAAGGCATTCAGTGATGAAACTCCATCACGCAAACGCGCACCACCTGAATGCCACAAACCAATAATTGGTAATTGTGTTGCCATTGCTTCGCGGTATGCACTCACAATTACGTGAGCGCCTTCAACACCAAGTGCGCCACCTTGAATTGTCGCATCGGATGCAAATACAACTACGCGATTTCCTTTGATTGCACCTGTCGCAGCAATCATTCCTGAAGAATCGCGTGGAGTCAGTAACTCAATTGTGGAAGAGTCGAGCAGGCGCTCAATGCGCAGCTGTGGATCGCGCGGATCAGTAGTCATTTTTATAGAGACTTAAAGACCAATACAACATTGTGGCCACCGAAACCAAAAGAATCATTGAGTGCAGCAATATCTCCAGTAGGGAGTGCGCGAGGCTTATCGCGAACAACATCGATACTCACTGCTGGATCTAAATTATCAATATTGATAGTTGGGGGAGCCATACGATCTTGAATCGCTTTTACAAGAAATACAGATTCGATAGCGCCAGCGCCACCAAGTAAATGTCCAGTCATAGATTTTGTTGCAGAGACTGCAACATGATCAGCATCGCCACCCAGTGCCGCACGCAGTGCATTTGCTTCTGCAACATCGCCGGCAGGAGTAGATGTTGCATGAGCATTGAGATGGAAAATATCTTTTGTTGAAAGGTTTGAATCGCGCAGAGCAAACTTGATTGCGCGCTGTACGCCAGCGCCATCTGGATCTGGCGCTGCAATGTGATAACCATCAGATGTCAGACCTTGGCCTGCAATTTCGCAATATATCTTTGCTCCACGCGCTTTTGCATGCTCGTACTCTTCAAGAACTAATACTCCGCCACCTTCGCCAAGTACAAAT
The DNA here is from genome assembly GCA_945898065.1 of Bifidobacterium breve. Lineage (GTDB taxonomy): Bacteria > Actinomycetota > Actinomycetes > Nanopelagicales > Nanopelagicaceae > Planktophila. Next base: position 5,624 of record CAMDHH010000045.1, on the reverse strand, counting down.
CCATCGCGATCAACATCGTATGGACGAGATGCGCGAGCTGGATCATCGTTTCGAGTAGATAAAGCTTTCATTGCGGCAAAGCCAGCCATCGGTAATTGATGAACCGCTGCTTCGACTCCACCACTGACAATGATGTCTGCGCGATTACTTCTAATCATTTCAAGTGCATAACCAACTGCTTCAGCGCCTGATGCACACGCACTCACTGGCGTATGAACCCCAGCTTTTGCTTGAAGCTCTAATCCAACATTTGCGGCCGGTCCATTAGGCATAAGCATGGGGACTGTATGCGGACTAACAAGTCGAGCGCCTTTGTTATTCAAGGTGTCATATTGATCCAACATCGTGATAACTCCGCCAATGCCAGAGGCAATAACAACACCTAAACGCTCTTTATCAATATCGGGTGAGCCAGCATCTTTCCATGCTTCGCGAGATGCAATGATGGCAAACTGCTCTGATCTATCTAATCTGCGAATCTCCACACGTTCCATTTGCTCACTTGGTTCAATCGCAACGCGAGCAGCAAAAGAGACAGGAAGTAAAGAAGTCCATTCTTCAGTCAGTGTTCGAACACCACTTTTTCCGGCAAGCAGTGCTGACCATGTGGTTAGAACATCTCCTCCTAGAGGAGTCGTTGCACCAAGTCCTGTAACTACGACACGACGTTGTGACATCTTTGTTGACCGATTATGAATTAGTTACTTTGCAGCGTTGACGATGAAATCAACTGCATCACCGACAGTAACAAGATCAGTTACTTTCTCATCAGGAATCTTCACACCAAAGCGCTCTTCAGCTGCAACAACAACTTCAACCATGCTCAGTGAATCAACTTCTAGATCATCTGTGAAGTTCTTGCCGAGTTCGATTGATGCTGCAGGAATGCCCGCTACTTCTTCAACAATCTCTTTTAGTCCTGCAAGTACATCTGCTTGTGAAAGTGCCATTTCTTTTATGTCCTAACGATTCGATTGAACAACAGGTGGTAATTCTCTCTGATACAGGTGCTTACTTACGAGTATTGACTCTCTTATTGCGTGCGTGAGTGAGAGAAATCTCAAGGAGCAAGGGGAAGACGGACTACTTGCCCCGCATAAACCAAGCCCGCACCGTAGCCAATGAGCAATGCAGTTTTTCCGTAAAGATCAGGGCGCTCTGAAAGTAATGAATCCATAGCGATTGGAATTGATGCTGCAGAAGTATTTCCATTTTTTCTAATGTCATCTGAAATAACTACAGAGTCAGGCATCTTCATCTCTTTTGCCATTGTTTCAATAATTCGAATATTTGCTTGGTGCGGAATGAATACATCTAGATCATCTACCGTCATGCCAGCAGCATCGAGTGCGCGCAATCCCGCTTTACTCATTGCATAGACAGCCCAACGAAAAACTGCTTGCCCTTGTTGAGCAATATTTGGCCATCCAAGATCTGCAACTCCAAGTTTCGGGTTCTTCTTGAAATCTAAATATGAAGGGTTGAGAATAATTGCATCGCGTGAATCTGCATCTGATCCCCACTCTGTTGGTCCAATACCGACTTCATCACTTTGTCCAATGACAACAGCTCCAGCGCCGTCAGCAAATATAAATGCAGTAGCGCGATCATCAGGATCTGTGTAATCGCTAAGTTTTTCAACGCCAACAACTAAAACATTTTTAGAAGTTCCACAACGCACCAAATCACTTGCCATTGCAACGCCATAACAAAATCCTGCACAGGCAGCGCTGATATCAAATGCAGCAGCTTTTGGATTTCCTAGAGCAACAATGAGTTCGGTTGCGGCGCTCGGTGCTTGGAAGGGATATGAAATGGTTGCAAGAATTACTGTGTCGATATCTGCAATTGTGAGCTTTGCGCGTTTGAGTGCTTGCTCGCATGCCGCTTGAGCCATACTGATTACAGTCTCGTCGTCTCCTGCGAATCTGCGAGATTCAATTCCAGTGCGCTGAACAATCCATTCATCAGTTGAATCAATGCGATCAACAATTTCAGAGTTAGGAACAACGCGATGCGGTCTGTAAGCACCTACAGAGAGAATTGCGCTATTAGTTATTGGAGCACTCTTTATTTTCATAGATGCCCCTTCGCAAACTCGCGTGCCTTTTCAATATCTTCTGCACTCTTTAGCGCCATTGTTTCAATCTGAGGTGCGCCACGTTTGAGTAAGCCAACCAGAGTTCCAGCTGGCGCTAGTTCAATGACACCCGTTACGCCCAATGTATTCAAATTCTCCATACATAAATCCCAACGCACAGGATTGGCGATCTGATTGATGATGCGCTCAAGTACGAGTGAGCCATCTGTGATTACTTCCCCATCTTTGTTAGAAATAACCTGAATAGTTGGAGCATGCGTAGTAATTGTGGCGGCGAGTGATCGTAATGGTTCTACTGCACTTGCCATATAAGAAGTATGAAAAGCACCGGCAACTGCGAGCGCTCTTACGCGTGAACCCGCTGGAGGATTCTCACCGAGTGTGGCAAGGGAGGCCAAATCTCCTGCAGCAACTATTTGTCCACCGCCATTTTCATTTGCTGCGATAAGTCCTAATCCATTTAGCGCGCTAATAACATCGGAGCGCTCACCACCTAGTACTGCTGCCATTCCAGATGGCTGTAATGCCGCCGCTTTTGCCATTTCCAATCCGCGCGTTCGCACTAAACGCAGAGCATCTTCGTGTGAGATTGCACCAGAGAGCGCCGCAACAGTTAGCTCTCCAACTGAATGACCGGATGTAACAGAATAATTCTCAATCCCCAGTGCGCGCGCTGATAAGAGTCCGGCAGCGACGATCAGAGGTTGCGCGTTAGCCGTATCTTTTATTTCATCTGCATCTGCAGTTGTACCTAAAGCAAGAAGGTCTAATCCAATTGCATCAGACCAAGAACGCAGAAGAGATTTGCTCTCAGCATCCTCAATCCATGAATTGAGCATTCCGGGAGTTTGGCTTCCTTGACCAGGAGCAATTACTGCAAGCATGGTTTGCATATTACGCGACTACTACTGAGTAAGTGAAATTATGAGACGCGTGCTTCGTGTACTTGCTGAAATTCTTGCTCGAAATGGTTAGGAAAATTTGGAAAGTATAGTTGGCTATTTTCAGCGCTGCGCTTGAAAATGCATTTTCCTAATTCAATACCCATCAAAATTATTGCGGCAGGCAAGAGATCAAAAGATCTTTTGAAGAACCATGGTGTTCCATTTCGAAGCATCCATGACATGGATTCACGTTTAGATTTCACTTCTGGTTGAACAATTTCTATATCTTTGATGTTCCAATATTTCTTGAGAATTTCCCTGAAATGAAAAGCAATCATTTGATGCCCCAACCTACTTGGATGCATACGATCGATATGCCACACTTTTCTCTCATAGATGTTTGCAATTTTTCTAGTATGTAATACGTGTGAATTGAACTCGCGTGCAACTGCATACGTTGCTGCATTGACTGCATTGACTCGCCTGCGCAAAACTCTGGCCAGAATTTGGGGTATTGGAAGAATTTGTGTTGGATCATGAAGTTGTAATAGCAAAATTTGGACATTGAGTTTGTTGAGCGAAGAAACAATCTCTCTCAGGTTTGTGTAGAAAGCCTCAGGTGAGAAACCATTACGAAGTAAGTCGTTGCCTCCTACAATAACTGCGGCAATATCAGGTTTATAGTCCAGCGCTTTAGGAAGTTGTGTTTTTAGAACTTCTACAGATTGCGCCCCAGGCCTTGAGAAATTTACATATACAAGCGGATCTTCAAAACTTTTAGCAAGGTAATAACTCCACCCTCGAGGATTACCTTCTTTGTCTACGTCGCCAATTCCATATGCCGCACTGTCTCCGAGGATGGCCAAGGTTGCAATGCGCTCCATTTAGGCCGCCCTTAGTCGATGTTTAGATTTTCGTATTTCATCTTTTTCACCATGCAAGTTGAGCAACATGGCAACCGTTGAACTCCATGGGTAATTCTCTGCTTGCTGATGCGCTCTCATCGAAAGAGAGGTGTCAGCATTTCTTATTTGTAACATTTGCTGTACTGAATTAGCAAAATCAACTGGGTTACCGTTAGCAACGGCGCCAACCTGCTCTTTGGAATTTAGTAATAAGAATTCTCCAACAGCACTTGTATTAGAGGCAACTACGGGTGTACCCGATGCAATTGATTCAAGGGCTGCCAAACAGAAAGTTTCTATTGGACCAGGCGCTATGGAAACATCCGCACTGGCAAGTATCTCGGCAAGGTTTTCGCGATTTGCTATATAGCCCAAAAATGTGACGGGTAGGTCTGCACTTATTTTACGAAGTTTTGAGTACATAGGACCATTACCAACATAAATGAGATGAGCATTGATTCCACGAGAGCGCAGTTCGCGCAGCGTTTGAATCGATAGTTCAGGTTTTTTCTCTGGTGACATGCGACCACAGTGCAAGAGAAGGACATCGCTACCCTTGAGCAGAGTCTGTCGTAACTCAGAGTTGCGCTTATTAGGGTGGAAGTGTTGAAGATCTACACCAAGTGGGATTCGGACAATGTTGTGAGCACTTATTTGATGAAATTCTTTCGCGGCAAATTCCGTAGTTGTGACGACATGTTTGAAGCGTGAAGCAAGTCTTCTGTTATGCCAATTCACAATCTTTTGAATTGAAAACGGCAGATATGTCTTTGCAAGTCCGCTCAGTGTCTCGTGGCTAAAGACAACAGCTGGAATCTGCCGTTTCTCCGCCCATATTCCGATAGATGAAAGGGTGAAGCGATCAGATACTTCGATGATGTCGGGCCCGAGGGTGACAAGAAGTTTCTTCAAATCGCTATTACTTCTAATGATTCTGTAGCCACCACTAAATGGAAGTATGAATGAGGGAACAGTAATTTTTCTACCATGGGGGGTTTCTTCGCAAAAGAGGGCACTGCCAGGAACTACATAGGTGAAATCGTGGCCTTTGGAGATATAGCCAGAACCAATCTGGTGCAGCGTTGTTCGGATTCCGCCAGATTTTGGTCCATAAAAGTTTGCAATGTGAACAATCTTCATGCGACAAGTTCCCCACTTCTCTCCGCTTTAGTACTCATGAGTTCGAAGTAGTGATTGATAAGTTGTGAATTCACGTCTTCCCATGTTCTATGAATAACTGATTCGCGAGCTCGCTTTGTCATTGTCAGCAGTTCGGGACTTCTAAGAACTAGATCTACTGCGTGGTTGAGCTCACGTGAATCACTTGTATCAATCAAATACCCAGTCCATCCATGTTTTACTAGATCTACTGGGCCACCAGAATTTGGTGCGATAACTGGAACACCTGATGCCAGAGCCTCTTGGATAGATTGGCAGAAGGTTTCATGTTTGCCAGTATGAACAAAGAGATCGAGTGAGGCGTAATACTTAGCTAGATCTTCACCGCTCTTATAACCAACAAAAATTGCATTTGGAAGCACACTTCTTAGGCGATTCTTTGCAGGGCCATCACCAATGATTACAGGCTGTAAATCATCTCGCGAATCAAGAATCGCAAGTTCATCGATTCTTTTTTCATTAGCAAGTCTTCCAACGTATCCAACAATTTTTCTATCAGGTCGTAAACCAAGTAATGAAGTTCTTAGTTCAATATCGCGATTCTGTGGATCGAAT
>CAMDHH010000044.1 GCA_945898065.1 Bifidobacterium breve | reverse complement strand
GGTTGACGTGCTACGCCACTGATATATGCAGCGAAGATCATTCCTGTTGCAATTGCGGGTCCAATTGCAGAGAGGCCATAACCGACCAGGTTGAGTGTGCCTGTCATTTTTCTTACCTTTCGTAGTTCTTTCTTAGTGGTTGTTTGGGTTGAGATTTACTTCTTTAGTGCTCGTCGGCAAGTGCACCGGCGATATAGAGCGCTGTCAACAGAGTAAAAATATACGCCTGTAGACACTGAACCATGAATTCGAAGAATGTGAGACCGATACCAAATGCGAAAGCAAATGGACTCACAAGCTTCAAACCAATTACACCTTTGAATAGATGATCTCCGCCCATAATAAAGACGAGCAACAATAAGTGGCCCGCAAACATATTTGCGAAGAGACGAAGTGAGAGTGTTAGTGGGCGCACCAAGAAAAATGTAGCTATTTCAATTGGTGTCAAAAGAATATAAACGGGCTTAGGTACACCAGGCATAAACATGATGTCCTTCAAATACTTGCCTAGTCCTTGTTTTCGAATTCCTACATAGTGGAAGACCACAAATGTAAAGACTGCCAAAACATAAGGGAAACTAACTCGTGACATTGTCGGGAACTGTAATAGAGGAACAATTCCAAATATGTTATTAGTCAGAATAAATGTAAATAGAGTGAAGAGATAAGGAACAAAGCGCATAAATTCATGGCCGATAACATCACGCGCTAGATCATTGCGAACAAATGCGTAGATGCTCTCACCTGCGAATTGGAGCTTTGAAGGCACAACTGCTGCTTTACGTGAGGCGGCAATAAAGAAAACTGAAATCAAAATTACTGAAAAAAAGACCATCACAATCGGTTTTGTTGTAAAAGCATTATCGCCAAAAATTGGAGGAAGGTTGAAGTCGTTACTGCTAGGCGGGACAAAGCCCTCGCCTTCTGCGCTAAGACGAACTAATGAGCGCACACATACTCCTCAACTTCGATAAAAAACCAAATGGGCAAGACTGTGGGGATACGCAACCTTATGTGAGGGAGGCACTTGCTGTGAAATCGAAATAGGGGTGCCCACGCGTGTAACGAGTCACTTACTCCCGGCCAAAACGCAGCCAGACGAGGTAGAGCGATGCGCCCATTCCCACCAAAAGGCCGACCAAAAGAAGGTAACTCGTGCCGAGCCAGCTATCAAGACCCCAGCCGACCCCACCCCAGAAAATTAGGCCGGAAAGGAGGTATCCGAAAATGGACCAGAGTGCATTCTCTTCGCGCTTCATAGTTACTCCTTCTGAGCCGGCAATGGCAGATGTAATTTTAGTTTGAGATAACTGCGTATCTCTCCCCCGAGCCAAGTAAAAGTCAATGTTATCGCGGTGATGCCAAATGCGCCACGATCGATACTTTCGCGAGATGTCATGCGCGTTAGCACGTAGAGAAATGCACCTAAGAGTATGAACTTCGCAAAATATGAAAAGAGAGCAAGGGCCATTGTGCTCATAGGATCCAAATTTCGGGAAATTTTAGATACTCCAATATGTACTGCAAAATACATTACGACAACGAGTTGAGCTAACAGAGCGCCCATGAAACCCGGACCGCCTTGGGTAATCGTTGAAATAATAATTGCGGTAACACCAACTACAAGCGATGGAATTAATGCGCCGCGTAAAAGATCGCGCTCTGTCGAAGAATTTGTCATGCTAAAACCTTTGGACGCCTTGAAAGCAAAATTGTAAATATAGCCATTGCAATTGCTAGGAGTATTGCAACCCAAATCGGTGCGAATGCAGAGATGCTCACAGGAAATGCAATTGTTGCCGTCCAAAAATACATAATGATTGCAGTCTTGAGTTGAGAATTTCCAGCGCTCATAAGTCGATGATGTAGATGTTCTTTATCCGGTGCAAATGGAGACTTTCCAGCTTTGAGTCTGCGCAATACTGCAAGAACTAAATCTGCAAGTGGGATTGCAAGTACTGCTAGCGGCAGTAGTAGTGGCAATAGAGTTGGGCCAAGTTTTTCAGCAGAGATTGCATTGGGATCAATTTGTCCAGTCAGAGTAATTGATGCAGCCGCTAGGAGTAAGCCCAGTAACATTGAACCGGAATCTCCCATAAAAATCTTTGCAGGGTGTGCGTTGTAAGGTAGAAAACCAATGCAGACACCTATGAGAACAGCAGTAGTGAGCGATGGTGCACCTGCTCGACTAAAGCCGTAATCAACTGCCAATAAATATGCAAAGGCAAAAAATGCAATCCCAGCAATAGCAACTATTCCCGCCGCAAGACCATCCATGCCATCGATAAAATTCACGGCATTGATTGTGACTAAAACTATGAGAACGGTTATAAGTTGGCCAATACTTGCTGGCAACGTAATGACGCCATTGATTGGAACCCACAATATTTGAATTCCATAAATCAAAAGAATGCCTGCTGCTAACGCTTGGCCGGCAAGCTTGGTGAGTGCATCTAATTGGAAGCGATCATCGGCCATGCCTAGCAAGACTACAAATGTTGCCGCTAAGAAGATTCCTTGAGTTTCGTGACCAAAAGATTTACCTACTAGTGGCAAATTGTTGACTATAAGAAAAGTAAAAGTCATTGCTAGCCACATGGCTACTCCACCCCAGCGAGGGGTAGGCAAAGTATGAATATCTCTACTTCGAATATCTGCGACTGCACCAAAGCGAATTGCAAACTTTCGAACGAATGGAGTTATGAAATAACACAGCGCTGCTGAGATCAGCAGTGTTATGAGATATTCACGCATTGCTAATTAGGCGGTATAGATAGGGAATCGCGCAGTAAGTGCGTGCACATCAGATTTGATTTCCTGTGCAGATTTCTCATTATCTCCGGTGCGAATTGCGCGAGCGATAAAGGATGCAATCATCTTCATCTCTTCAACACCCATGCCTTGCGTTGTTGTCGCTGGGCTACCAACTCGAATTCCACTTGTAACCGAAGGCGCTTCGGGATCAAATGGAATTGAATTCTTATTGAGAACAATGCCTGCAGCGCCGCAGCGCTCGTCAGCAACTTTTCCATTTACTCCAGTGCTTCGAATATCGATAAGTGCTAGGTGAGTTTGTGTGCCACCAGATACTGCACGCATACCTTCTTTTTCAAGGGCGGCTGCAAGAGCTTGGGCATTCACAATTACATCCTTGGCATACTTTTGATAGGCCGGTTGTGCGCATTCTTTGATAGCAATCGCTTTACCTGCAACTGCAGACATGATTGGTCCACCTTGCATTCCTGGAAATACTGCTTTATCAATTGCGGCGGCATGCTGTGCCTTTGCAAGAATCATTCCACCGCGTGGACCACGCAATACCTTGTGTGTTGTAAATGAGACAACATCAGCGTAAGGAACTGGTGATGGAATTGCTTTACCTGCAACTAAGCCGATGAAGTGGGCAGCATCGACCCACATGATTGCGCCAACTTCATCACAAATTGCACGAACTTTTTCAAAGTCGATCAAGCTTGGATAAGCAGTTGCACCAGAGCAAATCATCTTTGGCTTGTTCTTGATGGCTAAGTCACGCAATTCATCATAATCGATGAGCTCGGTATCTTGGCGAACTCCATATGACACTGCGTTGAACCATTTACCCGAAAAATTCACTTTTGAACCGTGGGTGAGATGGCCACCGTGTGGCAGTGACATTGCAAGGATTGTGTCTCCTGGTTTTGTAAATGCTTGATACACGGCCACATTCGCACTCGCTCCTGAGTGAGGTTGTACATTTGCATGCTCTGCACCAAATAATTCTTTAGCGCGATCAATTGCCAAAATTTCGACTTTATCTACTTCTTCGCAGCCGCCGTAGTAACGCTTGCCTGGATACCCTTCCGCATATTTATTTGAAAGTGTTGAACCAAGTGCTGCAAGGACTGCACGGGAAGTGAAGTTCTCAGATGCAATCAGTTGTAGGTTCTGTTGTTGACGCTTGAGCTCAGAGAGCACTACTGCTGCAACATCTGGATCTTGCTTGCTAAGAAGAGCAAAATCTGGGCCATAGAAAGTTTCAGAAGACATGGTCAAACCTTATAGCCTGGTTATCAAAGTTGCCTGAATACCTCAGGGGCTATGGCGTGTATCTCATCTAAGGAGATTGCTCCTTCGCGCACCATTGTGATTCGGCCGTTATCAGCCTCTAGAACTGTTGAGAGTGCGCCCTTCTTGAGAAGGCCAGAATCAAACTTTGCTGCTAGCGCGGATTCCAAAACATGAATGTCAGAGATTCTTCGAATCGGTAGTTGCTTTGCAAATGCAGCGCTAGCAATTGCTAGCGGGCCAGTCTCTTTGAGAACCTCACGAATAAATTTTGATTTCGGAACCCGAAAACTCACTTGATCAAGTGCTCCCGCATCACCTAGATCCCATGACAATCCAACTTGTGGGCGAAGATTAAATGAGAGCATGCCAGGCCAAAATTTCTCCATGAGCGCCTGCGCCGTAGGTGAGATTTCACGTGCAACACCACTAGCAGTTTTTGCATCAGCAATTAGTACTTGCGCGGCTATTCCAAGTTCATCTCTGCGCAGAACATGCATTGCTCGAACTGCATCTGCTGTGAAAGCATCACATGCATATGCGTAATGGTGCTCTAGAGGAATTGCAATCAGATATCCATCGCGAATTGCTTTCGCTGCAAGGGCAACATGGGCCAGAAGTTCGCCAGACTTTAGATCAATATCTTGAGCCATGGTTACCTCCTCACCGCACTAGACCATCGAGGACGATCATTGAGATCGCGATGTAAAACTACGTTCTCAAAATCTAGAGCTAGTTCGGCTTCAATGACAAGACCTTGCTCTTCAGTATGTTCAATTACCAGGACTCCCCCTGATTTCAAGAGTCGCGCAGCGGCTGTAATAAATTGTCTGGGAATTTCAATTCCTGTTGGGCCACCAAAGAGTGCAATATGGGGTTCGAAGCCTGCAACATCACGTGGCAATACCTGATCATCAGGAATATATGGTGGATTAGCAATTACTACATCGCACTTCACTCCAATAAGAACTTGCGAAACATCGCCTTCAACTATTCGAACTTTCTCATCAATTCTAGAAACATTTTGCTTTAGCCAGACGATGGCATCTGTACTTTTTTCAACTGCGATAACTCGTGCATTCTCTGCCTCTGTAGCAATCGCAAGTGAGAGCGCACCTGAACCAGCACCTAAATCAACAACGCTGACTATTCCTTCTAAATTGGAAATATGCGCTAGCACAGCCTCAACTAAAAGTTCGCTTTCCGGGCGAGGTACTAAAACTCCTGGTCCAACTTCAATCTCTAAATGACGAAATGGCGCGCTTCCGGTGAGATATTGCAAAGGCTCAAAACCAATTCTGCGCTCTACTAAAGTCGCAAAGGTTTCCTCAATGGTCTGTTCATCACCAATTGTTGCAAGAGTACTTTCGAGAATTACGGGATTATGCAAATCCATTCTTGATACCCCAAGGCAGTGTGCCAATAAGTGCTCTGCATCCGTTTGTGAGATTCCAGATTCGTCTAATTGACTCTTCGCCTGGCGCAATAACTCTTTGATATTCATAAGAGTTAGCTTGTAGATGCCAGACGCGCAGCTTTATCGGCATCTAGTAGTGCTTGAATCACATCATCGAGTTCGCCATTGAGAACAGAATCTAAGTTATTGGATTTGAAATTTACACGGTGATCACTCAAACGATTTTCAGGAAAGTTATATGTTCGAATTCGCTCACTGCGATCAACAGTTCGAACCTGGCTCTTGCGCTCTGCTGAGGCAATTGCATCAGCCTTTTCTTGCGCATCGGCTAGTAGTCGTGCGCGCAAAATACGAAGTGCTGATTCCTTGTTCTGTAATTGGCTCTTCTCGTTCTGGCACGAAACAACAATTCCAGTGGGAACATGCGTGAGGCGCACAGCCGAGTCCGTTGTATTTACGCTCTGCCCGCCAGGACCTGATGAGCGATACACATCGACTCGAACATCATTCATATTGAGATCTACATCGATTTCTTCTGCTTCAGGCAATATCAAAACACCAGCAGCGGAGGTATGAATTCGGCCTTGTGATTCTGTTTCTGGAACGCGTTGCACGCGATGTACTCCACCTTCAAATTTCAAACGTGCATAGGGTGATTCACCAGGGGCGGCAATACCTTTTGACTTTATAGCAATCGAAATATCTTTATAGCCACCCATTTCACTTTCGGTGGCATCGATTACTTCTGTCTTCCAGCCATGTTTTTCTGCATAACGCAGATACATGCGCAATAAATCTCCCGCAAAGAGTGCGGATTCATCCCCGCCAGCGCCAGCCTTTACTTCCAAAATAACATCGCGATCATCATTTGGGTCACGAGGAAGAAGCAGTTCTTCTAATTTTGTTGCTGCAATATCACGCGCCTCTTCAAGTGAAGGAATCTCAGTTGCAAAATCTGCATCAACTTGCGCAAGTTCGCGTGCTGCAACAAGGTCATCTTCTGCGCTCTTCCATGCATGAAATCCTGCAACAACAGGTCCGAGTTGGGCATAACGTCGTCCAAGTAATCGGGCCTTACCTTGATCATCATGAATTGTGGGATCAGCCATCTTCAATTCAAGTTCTGCATATTCACGCACCATTTCATGTGCAGATGCGAAACGATCATTTGTCATCTGGCTTCTCCTTTCTTGATTAGATCCAGATATGAATGTTGAAAAAACCTAATGAAAAGCAAAAAACCGCAACCGCCACCATTTCTGGTAGCGAGATTGCGGTCTTTAGGAAAGCTACTTCTTCTTACCGAAACGCTCTTCGAACTTAGCAACACGACCACCAGTGTCGAGAATGCGCTGCTTGCCGGTATAGAACGGGTGGCAAACTGAACAAACTTCAACATAGATTGAACCGCTGGCAACTGTTGAGCGAGTAACAAACTTCTCGCCGCAACCACAAGTTACTTGGGTCTCTTTATATTCTGGGTGGATCTCTGGCTTCATTTCATACCTCATTTTTAATGGCCTGGGTCGTGTTGCCACGTGAACCAGAACCAGCGGTTTATAGGGAGTAAGGGTAACGCGGGGGGCTAGATATCGAGAAATCGGGCTGATTTCACGCGGTAACTAGTCCGCTTTAGTTGTCAGGCCCAGCTGTGGTCTTCTGGATCTGCATCAAGAATTCCACGTTGGACTTAGTGCCCTTCATCTTTTCAAGCAATAGCTCAAGTGCTGCTTGTGGTTCAAGAGCGTGCAGAACGCGACGAAGTTTCCAGACAATGTTTAGTTCTTCAGAACCCATCAGAATTTCTTCTTTACGAGTACCAGAGGCCACGACGTTAACCGCTGGGAAAATACGCTTATCAGCCATGCGGCGATCAAGAATAAGTTCCATGTTTCCGGTGCCCTTGAACTCTTCGAAGATAACTTCATCCATACGAGAACCAGTATCAACAAGTGCGGTTGCCAGAATTGTTAGTGAGCCGCCATCTTCAATATTACGAGCGGCACCAAAGAACTTCTTAGGTGGATAAAGAGCAGCTGAATCAACACCACCAGAAAGAATTCGACCTGAGGCAGGAGCTGCGATGTTATAGGCGCGACCCAAACGAGTAATTGAATCGAGCAACACAACTACATCGTGGCCGAGTTCAACTAAACGCTTGGCGCGCTCGATCGCAAGTTCGGCAACAGTTGTGTGGTCATCAGCTGGGCGATCGAAAGTCGAAGCAATAACTTCGCCCTTAACTGATCGCTGCATATCGGTAACTTCTTCAGGGCGCTCATCAACTAGAACCACCATCAAGTGACACTCTGGGTTATTTGTTGTGATCGCATTAGCAATTGCTTGCAAGACCATGGTCTTACCGGCCTTAGGAGGCGAAACGATTAGTCCGCGCTGACCTTTACCAATTGGTGAAATCAAATCGATCACGCGAGTCGTCAAAACATTTGGTTCAGTTTCAAGACGCAAACGCTCTTGCGGATAAAGCGGAACTAGCTTTGAGAACTCAACGCGATTACGTGCTTCATCAGGTGTTACGCCGTTAATGGTGTCTAGGCGAACAAGTGCGTTGAACTTCTCGCGGCGCTCGCCCTCTTGAGCTTGGCGAACTGCGCCAGTTACAACATCGCCCTTACGTAAACCAAAGCGGCGTACTTGTTGTAGTGAAATATAGACATCGTTGGGGCTTGGCAAATAACCGCCGGTACGAATGAATGCATAACTTTCCATGATGTCAGCAATGCCGCCAACTGGAAGCAATACATCGTCTTCGGAAATTACGATCTCGCGCTCTTCGCGGCCACCGCGGTCTGAACGATCGCGTCCTTGACGATCACGATTACGGCCTTGACGACC
>CAMDHH010000043.1 GCA_945898065.1 Bifidobacterium breve | reverse complement strand
TCGAACGAGCAGTTCTCAAACGCTATCTATCTGGTCTTGCTTCAAGTGGGGTTTACCAAGCTATCTGCATTACTACAAATACTGGTGGTCTCTTACACCACCGTTTCACCCTTACACATTTGCATGTGCGGTCTATTTTCTGTGGCACTGATCCCGCGGATTGCTCCGGGTGGGCGTTACCCACCACCTTGCTCTGTGAAGTCCGGACTTTCCTCGGTGCTTGCGCAACGCGGTGATCCGGGCGACTCTTCACGTAAAGGATAGCGCGGGTATAGCTACTTACTCAAAATAATTTTTGACTACGCGCAATACGTGCTAATCAATGAGCCAAACTGTTGTATTTGCGCCAATCTTGCCGGCAACAATTGGTCCACTGGATAGAACAACTTTTCCCGCAGGTAGCTTGTATGACTTTGCATTGAAGTTCATGATGCACTGCCAACCATTGGGGCGAGCGAAGTGAATAACTTCGGGATTAGTTGTTGGAATCCATTGTAAATCTTCTTCAGTTTGTAATTTCTTGCGAAGTGCGAGTGCATCGCGATAGAGAGAAAGTGTTGAACCCTTGATTCCATCTTGTTTATCTACTGCGTAGCCAGCGAACCATTGTGGTTGTGGAAGGTGAGATTTCTCTTGTCCGAATCCAAATGATGGCTTTGTTGAATCCCAAGGAAGTGGGACGCGAGAGCCATCGCGACCTTTATCTGTGTGAATGAGAGCAAGTCCAGAAACCTTACCTTTGACCATTTGTGGAACAACATTTCTCAACCACATTGGATCTTGCAGATCTTTCTGAGGAATATCTTCAACTTCAAAGAGACCAAGTTCTTCGCCTTGGTAGATGTATGTGCAACCAGGAAGTGCGAGCAACATCATGGTTGCTGCATTAGCTCTGGCAAGGCCAAGTGTGCGATTTAACTTTGCACTCTTTCCATCTGAGAGAAGCCATTCAATAAGGTTTGTTTTCTTAGGCAATCCGTAACGAGTGGCATGACGTACTCGATCGTGATTATCTAGAACCCACGTAGATGAAGAGCCTTCTGATTTAGCTAGGCGGATATTGTCAGAAATAACTTTCTTGAATCGGCGTGCATCAAAGTCTTCACCTAAAAGATCGAAGTTGAATGCTTGTCCAAGTTCATCAGGGCGGGCATAGAGCATGCGACGCTTTGCTTGAACATAGGCTTCTGCAACAGCTACCCGTGGAGGGTTGTATTCATTGAATACTTTTCGCCATTCGCGAAAAATCTCATGGGTTTCATTTCGATCAAAGAGAATATCTGTGCCATCTTGTGCAATCTTGAAGGCATTCATTGATTTTTTAGCAATGTGTAAGCGCTTGAAATCTTTCTTCATTGCATGGGCAACATCAACTCTGAAACCATCAACGCCGCGATCCGCCCAGAAGCGAAGTGTCTTCAAGAAATCGAGTTGAACTTCTCGGTTATCCCAATTGAAATCTGGTTGTTCTGGTGCAAAGAGGTGCATGTACCACTGCCCCGGTGTGCCATCAGAATTAGTTGTGCGAGTCCATGCAGATGGCGCGAAGTGTGAAATTTCATCTGATGGCGCAATCTCACCATTCTTACCGCGGCCATCTCTGAAAATATATCGATTGCGCGCGGCTGAACCTGGCTCTGACTTTAGAGCTTCTTGATACCATGGATGCATATTTGATGAGTGATTAGGCACGATATCTACGAATACAGAAATATCCGCTTTGTGAAGTGACTTGAGCATCTTGTCGAAATCTTTGAGAGTTCCAAGACGTGGATCTACATTTCGATAATCAGCAACGTCATATCCGCCATCAGCTAATTCAGATGGATAAAAAGGACTTAGCCAAACAGCATCGAGGCTAAGGGATTTTAGGTAATCTATTTTTGAAGTAATGCCTTTGATATCGCCAATTCCGTCTGCGTTAGAGTCTTTGAATGAGCGCGGGTAAATCTGATAGATGGCAGCCTGGCGCCACCAATTCTCATTTTTCTTCATTTATTTATTTCACCGCTCCCAGGGTTATTCCCCGCATAAGTGTTCTCTGGAATATAAGGAAGAAGATTACAGATGGCATAAAGCCAATAAGTGCAGCGGCCGCTCGTGCGGTCGGATCACTTGTGTATTGACCGGTTGTTACAGCCATCGCAAGAGTCACGGTTTGATTATCGTTAGATGGCAACATGACTAATGGAATCAAGAATTCATTCCATGTGAAGATAAAGAACATAGTTGCCAAAACAAATAGTGTGGGACGAAGCAACGGTAGAACGATACTTCGCAGAATTCTCCATGGACTTGCGCCATCTACGCGAGCTGCTTCTAACAGTTCGTCAGGGAAAGTGCTCATGACGGAGGAAAGTAAGTAGGTACCAAACCCAGTAGACATGACACCAAAAATGATAATGATTGACCAGATATTGTCATAAAGATTGAGCATCTTAGATACAGAGTAAAGAGGATAAATTAGTGCCTCTTGTGGAATTGTGAAGGCAACCATAAAAAAGCCCAGAATCCAGATGCGGCCTTTGACGCGACCGATTCCAATCGCATAAGCAGTAAGGAAGCTAAGAACTACCCCGATCAATGCCACAAAGAGAGAGACTTGCACCGAATTCAATAACTTTTTACTGAAATTTACTTCACCCCAGAATTTACTAAATTTTGAAAAATCCCAATCTTGCGGGAAAGCAAGTACTCCATTTTGAATGAATTCTTGTTCAGGCTTGAATGAGTTTATGAATGCTATGTACATAGGAAAGAGCCATACGAGTGCCATGGATACCAGACCAACTAATACGAGGTATGGGGCAATTCCTTTTTTACGCTTAACACTCATCGCAAGACACCCATTTTTCGCTGGAATCTGAGTAATCCGATTGCAAGAACTGTAAGAATCATTGCAAGTACGGTCGCAATTGATGCACCGTAGCCAACTTTGAGTGTCGAGAAGAAATGAAAGTACGAGAAATAGGCAGGTACTTGAGTTGCATCCCCTGGTCCACCATTTGTCATCACGTAGACCGGACCAAATACCTTTAGCGCCGCTACTGTCGTTGTCAGCAGAACAACTGAAATCTCAGGATAAAGCTGTGGAATTGTGATGATTCGAAATCGCTCAAACCATTTGGCCCCATCTAGTTGCGCAGCCTCATCGAGATATGGATCTAAGCGTGACATTCCAGAGATAAAAATCACGATTGTGTAACCGATCTGAATCCAAATCATCATTATTGAGAGGGCAAACATTGCGGTGCTGGATTGACCTAACCAGTTGAGAGCAAATTTATCTAGACCAATATTTCTAAGAATTGTATTTATGACACCTACGTTTGGCGAGAGCATCCATGCCCATAAAATACCCACTACCGGTAAGGCAATGATTTGCGGGACGTAAAGACTGATTCGCAAAAAAGTTGAAATTGCATTCCCAAAATATTTTGAAATAAAATCATAAATAAGAGCGGCAATTATGAGGCCCAAAGCTGTCGGAATGATCGACATGGCTAGTATAAATTCAAATGCGTGCAAGAACGAAATCCAGAAAACACGGTCCTGGATTAGTCGCTCATAATTTGCTAGCCCAACCCATTCAGGCTTTCCAATACCTTGCCATTCGTTGAAGCTAAGAAAAATATTGTAAGCAAATGATCCGCCCACAAGTGTTGCGAATGTAAGCACTCCGGGTACGGCAAACCAGTAGTACTGCCTGGTCTGCTCGAACTTAGTACTCATTTCTGCGTCCTATTCATAATTCTCAACGTTCATAATCGTAGATGAAGTGGGGCTGATTCTATAAATTACTTAGAACCAACCCCACTTCGTTTTACTACGATGGTATTTCTTTGCTGCAACCGAAGTTACAGATTATGCCTTTGGAAGACCGTCGTTATAGAAACTTCCGGTTGCCTTCATGTAAGCATCAACATCGCCACTTGAAAGAAGCGCTGTTCCGTTAGCTAGAAGGATGTCGTAGTAACCAGGAACAGGCCAGTCTGGATACATTGCTAATGCATTCTTCTTCACGGCAACACCAAATGGTGTAGCTGTAAGGATTGATGCTGGGTTAGCAATTGACTCTGCATCAGCAAATAGTGGAAGTCCACCAGCATTGCCGAGGTAGTTCTGGTACTTCTTTGATAGAACCAAGTTGATGAATTCAGCAGCTAGGTCTTTGTTCTTTGAACGTGAAGGAATAACAAGCAAGTTTCCAGCTGATCCAACTGTGAGAGTTCCTGGTAGCAAGAACTTTCCGTAGCTAAATGTTGAAACCTTTGTCTGCATGCTTCCATCGAGCCATGATCCACCAATAACCATTGCAGCTTTTCCAGCTTGGAATTCTGCAATTGCATCATCGGGTGAAACACCTGAAACGTTTGGCTGGAAGTATCCAGCTGTCTTCCACTTGAGAAGAGTCTGTGCTGCCCACTTGATGTTTGCATCCGTTGTTGCATCAATAGCCTTGCCCTTGAACAACTGGAATGAGTTGATCCAAGTTTGGCTGGCACGTGATACAGCGAGTGCGTAAACATTATGAACTGTCTGGTAGCCAGCGCCACCCATTTCCATAGGAATTACTCCAGCAGCCTTGAATGTAGCCATTGCAGCTTCCATCTCAGCCATTGTTGTAGGAATCTTTACCTTGTTCTTCGCAAAAATATCCTTGTTGTAGAAAACAGATACGTATTCACCATATGAAGGCACTCCGTATAGCTTTCCTGTTCCCATGAGGCCCTTGTCATACTGACCGTAAAGTGAGACAGATGATGGAAGATTCCACTTGTACTTCTTTGAGTATGGGGTGAGATCGGTTAGAAGACCGCCCTTTGATGCAAGACCGGCAGTTCCATTACCTTTGTTGTACTCAGTGACATCTGGAGCAGCATTTGAATTAAGAATCTGCGCTCCTGCGTTGTTCATTCCTTCGAATGTCTTGAGCTGGAACTTTACATTTAGCTCTGGGTGAGCCTTCTTGAATTCCTTGAGCGCTACAGCCCATGTTTGACCTGTAGGTGTGTTGGCCTGCGAATACCACCATACGTTGAAATCCTTCTTCGCAGCTGGCGCTGATGCAAGAGTTGAAGATGTGAAAAATCCTGCTGCTATAACGACAGCGAGGATGCGTACACCCTTCTTGTTTACTATCTTCATAAATTCCCTTTCAGGAGAGTTGAAACTCCATTACCTTGGAGTTTTATCGACACGCGTCGACAAGTAGTGATAACCTATTCCAGTAACACCTGGTCGGCAAGTCGTCGACACGCGTAGATAAAGATTGTGATACAAACGTTATATATGGCTACACGAGCAGAAGTCGCAAAGCTGGCTGGGGTTTCCGCTAGCACGGTCTCCTATGCACTCAATGGGGACCGCTCAATCAAAGAGGAAACCCGTAAGCGCGTGCTCAAAGCTGTGGCCCAGCTCAACTACCGCCCCAACTTTGCGGCAGGCGCTTTAGCAGGTGGAAAGAGCAAGACTTTGGCGCTGCTCTCTCCTTCTGGTGAATTCGGAATCGCTCTTATCGCTTTGGAATATATCAACGGAGCATCAGCTGCTGCTCGAGATCGCGGATACCACTTAGTCATTTGGCCAAGTCAAGAAAGCGAACTGGCTGAAATTCAAACTTTTGCTGAATCAGGAATGATTAGTGGCGTAATTTTAATGGAAATAAAATTCAAAGATGAGCGTGTGACTTATCTCAAAAAAGCCAAGGTGCCCTTTGCAATGATTGGCCGTACCGAAAAACCAGGAAAAGATTCTTACGTTGACCGTGACTTTATTGGGACAACTCAATTAGGTGTCGATTACCTAGATTCATTAGGCCATAAAAAGATTGCATTTCTAACAACAGAGCGCGCAGTCGGTGTTGATACTCGATTTGGTTCAGCGCTCCTTGAAGCAGCTTCGAAGAAGAAGATGACGGCAAGGAAGATCCAGGTGGTCAATGAGGCATCATCAGGGCGAGATGCATTTATTGAACTTCACAAAAAATATCCTGACGTGACAGCCGTAGTAAGTCTAAACGACATTGCAACTTTGGGTTTTATCTCAGGTGCGAATGAGTACGGAATCAAAATTCCAAAAGATCTCTCACTTATTGCTCTTGATACACCTGAGAATCACATCGAGATGTCTTGGCCACCGCTGACAACAGTTAATCTTCCTGCTTTTGAAATGGGAGCGTCTGCTTCAAATATCTTGATTGATCAAATAGAACACAAGGAAAATAAGCAAAATCAAGTTCTACTTGCTGGCGAGCTTGTAGTGCGAGGTACTACTGCTAAAGCCCGCAAAGAATAATTCAGTCTGACGGTGATTCTTTGGTTATGAGCGCAAATGCCCGCGTTCATTGAGGCTGCGTACTGCACGCAAACCATCACTTGGCCATATAGATATCTGCGAAATAGAACATGGTGCAACATCAGTATGGAAAATACTTTCAGCCGATGCTCCCATTGTTAGGCGAGCTGCAATTTTGATTACAAGGTGATGCGCAACAACAATCACAGTTTGTCCTGGGTATGTGTAAGCAATCTTTTCAAGACCTGCTTCAACTCGCACTGTAAGAGCGTCATATGACTCACCTTGTGGAGGTGCGATTGCAGTAGATGTTGTCCATTGTTGATATTCGTTTGGAAACTTCTCTTTTACTTCTTCAACAGAAAGTCCATCCCATAAGCCAAAATCACACTCGAGCCATAAATCATCAAAAATCGGTTCCAGTTTGGTGGTCTTAGTAATTTTTTCTGCAGTCTGTCTCGTGCGCTGCAAGGGTGAAACTATAAGAACTTCACCTTTCAATTTTGTAGCTTCTTGCGCAACTAATTCAGCTTGTGCAAGACCAGTACTAGTAAGTTCTGGATCTAGAACACCTTGACCTGAGAATTTACGATCTGGCGTCAAAATTGTTTCACCATGGCGAATAAAGTAAATGTTTGTTGCTTGTTCGCCGTTGCGCAAACGCTCTGTTAGGTAGTTGAGTTGCCTCGGTGCTGGCTGACTCTCGCCATCGAGCGCTTTATTTGCAAGACGATCTGCATGCGAATTCAAATCTCTAGGTATCCATGAATATGTAACTAAGGATGGATTATGAGCGCTGCGAGCATCTTGAGCCAAGGTGCGCATATCGGCATGCTTTATCTGCCAGCGTCCTGACATCTGCTCAACAACTAATTTGCTATCCATCTTCACATCAACAGTTGCGTTAGGGTCGAGTTTATTTATCTCTCGAAGGCCAGCAATAAGCCCGCTGTATTCAGCAACGTTATTAGTAGCAATACCTATTACATCAAATAGTTCAGCAAGAATGTTTCCGCTCTCACTAATGACTGCACCATAGCCTGCAGCCCCTGGATTTCCTCGAGATCCACCATCGGCTGTAAGTGTGAAATGACGAGCCATTTACTTCACCCGCACCAAGATGCAACGGCATTCTTCACAGCGCACAACTTCATCTTCGGCCAATGCTGCAATGCGACCGAGTTCAACAGTATTTACAGGAAGGTTACAACCCTTGCACTGACCGCCAACAAGGGAAGCAGCACCTGTGCCATTACTACTGCGAATTTTTTCATATAGATCAGCAAAAGTTTTATCTACCGAGGCAAGTGTTTCAGAGCGCTCTTTCGCAATTGATTCAATCTCATTATTCAAAGCGGCTAATGCGTTCTCTTTACGAATCTCAAGATCCGCAATTTCAGCAGTGAGTGTTTTTTCTTCATTTTCTAAATCACTGATTCGAGTATTAATAGCTTCTACTCGCATCATGATTTCTAATTCAACTTCTTCTAATTCACTGCGACGAGCATTTAGGCTCACAACCTCGTGTTGAAGTTGTTCTAATTCTTTAGGGGATGCAGTGCCACCAGAGAGGCGTGCTTCATCTCGGGTAATGCGAGTAACAATCTGTTCAACATCGGCCTCTGCTCTCAAGAGTTCGCGCTTCACATCACTGAGTTCAGTCTGGGCTGCAATGCGAAGATCGCGTGCATTATTAGATTTGATGATGGTGGCACTGAGCTCAAGTGTTTCAGGAAGGTTCTTGATCTTGTTTACAAGAGTGCCTGTGGCGAAGTCAAAACCCTGAATATCGAGAATACTGCGCTGGTCTTGTGGGCTGGCTTTCATGTCGCCTCCGACCATATGTTCATGTAATTGTTTTTATTTGGTGGGCGCTGAGGGTTTCGAACCCCCGACATCCTCGGTGTAAACGAGGCGCTCTACCACTGAGCTAAGCACCCTAACGTCGGCAGATGTTTGCACATCTGCTTAGCTAGTGGCGAAATCTTACTTCACAAATGCAAAAGTAGGAATTCGCCCGTATAAATCTGATGAATTAGAGGGCAGATATTGCAGTTTTGTAATCAGCAATATTACGGCCATCGCCTAATCCATTGACTACTTGCCAACGAAGAATTC
>CAMDHH010000042.1 GCA_945898065.1 Bifidobacterium breve | reverse complement strand
AGTTTCGATTCAAGAAATTGAATAAACCAACTAGATTAATATAGAGATAGGGTTACAAGTATGAGCTCGACGGCGAAAGACATTAGTAAGGTCTCTCGCCGTCGAGCCTTTTCCAAGACAGACCGCACAACACTGAGTGCATTCGTAGGTATTCCACTTTTCTTCCACCTCTTACTTGTATGGATCCCAGCGGTTTTAACAATTCTTCTTTCATTCACATACTGGTCAGGCATTTCTATCAGCCGTATCAAGTGGGCCGGACTTGCAAACTATGAAAATATCTTTTTTGAAACTCCCGCATTTTGGGAAGCGGTAAAAAACAATATTATTTGGCTGGGTTGGTTTGGATTAATTGCAACCCCAATAGGCATTTTGCTCGCCTACCAAGTTGATCGCCAGATTCGCGGTCATAAGTTATATGAGACCGCGTATTACCTTCCTGTAGTGCTTTCATTGGCAGTAACTGGAATCATCTGGGATTTCTTGCTTCGACCTGATGGCTTTATAAACGGCCTTATGGGACGTGATATCGACAATGCATTCTCATTTTTTGGTAACTATGACATCAATATTTATGTAATTTTGACGATCGCCTCGTGGCGACACATTGGTTACATCATGCTTTTGTATTTAGCTGGCTTAAAGTCCGTGGATCTTGCACTTCGTGAGGCATCAGCACTTGATGGTGCAACCGAATGGCAGACCTTTAAGAAGGTTATTTTCCCTTCAATGAAGCCGGTAAACATCATTGTGATCGTTATAACGATCATCGAGTCACTTCGAGCTTTTGACATTGTTTATATTATTTACGGCTCCCGCGGAGGGCTGCCCATCCTTGGCACCTTGGTCTTCTCAAATATCGCTGGTGAGGGGGCGTCCATGAAGGGCGCTGCCTATGCCGTAATCCTTTTCATTCTATCGATCGGGCCAATCATCGCCTACCTACGCGCAACCTTTAAGAGTGATGTCCAATGAGTATTGACGTAGAGCTTCAGCAAGCCGCTACTAAGTACAAAAACAAGCAGAAGGTAAAGGATCGTTTTATCTCTGCAATCATCGGTGTATTTGCCATTATTTGGGTTTTCCCAATCGTTTGGACTGTTTGGACTTCGCTTCGTCCATATAAAGATGTTCGCGCAAACGGAGTCTTCTCAATTCCAAAGACGCTGAACTTAGATAACTACACGCAAGCAATCTCTCGCATGGAGCTGCCTTTGTATTTCTGGAATACCGCCGCGATTACGATTCCGGCAGTATTTCTCACACTTTTCTTTGGCTCATTGATTGCATTCGTTGTTAGCCGCTATTCATTTAAATGGAATGTTTCATTGCTGCTACTTTTTACAGCAGGCAATTTGCTTCCAGCACAGTTAGTGTTTATTCCAGTTTTCAAAATGTATATCACCCTTGGCAAAGCACTCGGTATCCCAAGAATTTTGTATGACTCGCATTGGGGTGTTGTGTTAATTCACGTTGCCTTCCAGATGGGCTTTGCAACATTTGTTTTATCGAGCTATATGAAGACTGTTCCAAAAGAGATTTCTGAATCAGCAATGGTTGATGGTGCTAGCGTATTTGTTCATTACTCAAAGGTGATGCTTCCACTGCTTCGTCCAGCACTTGCATCTCTTGGTGTATTGATGACGACTTGGATTTATAATGACTTCTTCTGGGCGTTGGTACTTATGTCTACCGACTCCAAGCGTCCAATTACATCCGCCTTAGGCCGCTTGCAGGGCGAATTTGTAACTGATTACAATCTCTTGGCTGCAGGTGCGACTATCGCAGCTCTGCCAACTTTGATTGTGTTCTTTGTACTACGTAAACAATTTGTATCCGGCTTGACCCTCGGCTCAACTAAGGGATAAATATGAAGGCAATACAGATCACCGAATTTGGTGGTCCAGAAGTCATGCACCTTGTTGATCTCCCAGATCCTGTTGCAGGAGATGATGGAGTGCCCATCAATGTCACTGCAATTGGTTTGAACTTTGCAGATACGGTGCAGATTCGAAATCAATATGTCACGCAACAAAAACTTCCTCTCATCCCAGGACTCGAAGTTGTTGGTACGACCTCTGCTGGAAAGCGAGTGCTTGCATCTATTTCTGAAGGAGCCTACGCGCAGAAAGTTATTGCACATCCAGCAATGACAATGAATATTCCAGATGGTGTTAGCGATGAAGCAGCCCTTGCCATGTTGGTTCAAGGAACTACAGCGTGGCATATTCTAAAAACTTATGGTCATCTTGCACCTGGTGAAAGTGTGGTCGTTCATGCTGGCGCTGGTGGCGTTGGAACTATTGCTATTCAACTTGCAAAGATGTGGGGAGCGCGCGTCATCGCGGTGACTTCATCTGATGAAAAATCTACACTTGCTAAATCCCTTGGCGCAGATGTAACTGTTGACGCAAAGAGTGCCAACCTTGCACAAGCAATGCGCGATGCTAATAATGGAAAACCAGTCGATCTCGTACTAGAGATGGTTGGCGGGAAAACTTTCGATGCAAGCTTTGAAGTACTTGCACCATTTGGGCGACTCATTGTTTATGGAATGGCATCTGGTGAGATGGCCACCCCCGTAATCCCAATAACAATGCTTGGAACAAGTAAGACGATTACAGGATTTTGGCTTGGACATTGCTTTGCATATCCAGAGAAGATGATTCACGATGTCATTGCGCAGTTATTCCTTCTTATTATGGATGGAAAACTCAAGCCAATCATTGGCGCAACATTCCCATTATCTAAAGCAGGCGATGCTCATAAGGCAATTGTTGGAAGAGGCACAACAGGAAAAATCACGCTAAATCCTGCGCTCTGAAAGTAAAATTTTTAGAATCGCTGAGATTTCCTGTACCCTCACATATTGATCAACGCCCCCCTAGCTCAGTTGGTAGAGCGTTTCCATGGTAAGGAAAAGGTCACCGGTCCGATTCCGGTGGGGGGCTCGAAATAGTCGTAAGATTATTTTGTAGGGCGGGATAGCTCAGCTTGGTAGAGCAAGCGGCTCATAATCGCTGTGTCGTGGGTTCAAATCCCGCTCCCGCTACGAGTAATACAAGCGCGAATTTCGCGCAATGAGTGCGCTCAGGTAACCTAAGCGCCTCATCACAAAGGTTCGACAAACGATAAAGGGAGCATGACCATGGCAAGTAAGAGCGCGGACGTTCGTCCAAAAATCACCATGGCCTGCGTTGAATGTAAAGAACGTAATTACATTACAAAGAAGAACCGCCGCAACGATCCAGACCGTATGGAACTCAAGAAGTTCTGTCCTCGTTGCAAGCTTTCAACACTTCACCGCGAAACTCGCTAATGCTCAATCCCGATTCGGTCGGGCGCACCTTCAAGGGTGCAGAGACAATTACCGTTTCACAATCACAAATAGATTCTTTTGCCTCCGTGCTGGGTGAAACACAGACTGATATCGCACCCCCAACTTTCTCAATACGCATAACGCTTAATCAAATGCAGAAAATATTGTCAGACTCTGACGTAAATTTAGATTGGTCTCGCCTTGTACATGGCGACCAGAGATTTGAAATCAACCGCCCGATAAAAGCAGGAGACTCTTTTACGTGTTCTTCAACGATTGAAAGTTATCGAGTGGCAGCAGGCAATGAAATCGTTACCGTTCGTGGAGATCTATTTAGTGGCAATGAACTCGTTGTCTCTACATGGTCGACTTTGGTGGTGCGCGCATGATTGAAGTTGGCACAGTATTGCCTGAGAGAGTTTTCGAAATAGATCGTGAATTACTATTTGCTTATGCCAATGCATCCGGTGATCAAAATCCGATTCACCAAAATGAAGAGTTTGCCCTCTCTGTTGGATTACCCAATGTCATTGCCCATGGAATGCTGACTATGGCACTTGTTGGAAAGTATGTAACTGACTGGGCTGGTGGTTCAGCTTCTGTCAAAGAATTTGGTGCCCGCTTCGTAAAGCCTGTCATTGTTCCTGCAGGGCAAAAAGTTGATCTAACTGTGAGTGCAACAGTTGCCGAAGTTGATGGAGATCGAATCTCATTGACGCTATCTGCAACATCTGCTGGTGTAAAAGTTCTCGGAATGGCTAAAGCAGTAGTACAAAAATGAATGTTCCAGATTCAATTCGTCAATTAGCTCAAGAGCGTTTAGATGCACGCGCAGCTCGTGATTTTGCAAAGGCCGATGCGCTGCGCCAAGAGATACTCCAAGCGGGTTTTGAAGTACTCGATATTGCAGATGGTTTTGATTTTAGAGTCAAAGCTCCATATATAACATATCCATTTCCACGAGATATTCGCCCAATTGATACAGGCGATGGCGTAAGTATTGCAATGATTATTGATAGCTTTACTGATGATGCAGTTGAAACAGTAAAAAGCATCAAGGCCCATACAACATGTGGCATTGTGCTTTTATGTATTGGAGATGCTGGCAATCTTGTCGATGAAATGGATGATCATACCTATCTCATCGCACTCAATCCAGGAGCCAGCTGGGGTGAAGCAGCTAATGCACTTCTCAACAAAATAAACAGTAAGTACGTAATTATTATGGATCCATCAACTCGTTTTACTGGTGATGCAATTGCACCCGTTTTGGCTGAATTGAAAAAGGGAGAATTTGCGGCGGTTGGCTGGCGCGGTGGACTTGTCAATGTTGATGATGAATGGCGAAGCGTTGATGACAAAGGTGATGGCGAAGTCGATGTTCTCTTTAGCTATTTCATGGCGCTCAATCGCGAGCACGCTCTTGAAGCTGGTGGATTTAATGCGCGTGCCATTTATTATCGAAATGCTGATATGGAATTTAGTTTGAAATTGCGTCATGCAGGTGGTCGTTTATTACAAATGGAACTACCACTTGAGCAAGGTCGCCATCATGGTTATCACGATGCTGATCCCGAATATCGTGAGGTGCAGTCAAAGAAGAATTACGACCGTATCCTCGAAAGATTCAGAGGTAAAAGCGCAATTTTGTCTCCACGTCGGTAACCTTTATTCATGGCCGATCTCTCCGACTACACCAGCTTGCGCGTTGGTGGACCTGCAAAGAAATTTGTAGATGTCTCGAGCGAAGCCGAAATTATTGCTGCAATTGAAGCAGCGGGGGATTCACCTATTTTGATTATGGGTGGTGGAACAAACATTTTGGTTAGCGATAGTGGTTTCGAAGGAACTGTTATTCATATTTCTAATAACTCACTCAAGAGCGAAGTCGATGCATGTAGCGGTGCCACTCTGACAATTGGCGCCGGTGAAAACTGGGATGAATTTGTAGCCATGACGATAGAGCGCGGCTTTGCCGGACTTGAAAGCTTGAGCGGAATTCCAGGAACTATTGGTGCTTCACCAATTCAAAACATCGGTGCATATGGCCATGAAGTTGCTGAATATATTACGCGCGTGCGCACATATGACCGTATTGCAAAGGGTATAAAGACATTTACAAATTCTGAATGCGAATTCTCATATCGTAACTCTCATTTCAAGGCACACCCTGGTCGCTATGTTGTTCTCGATGTTCAATTTCAATTGCGCATTGGCGAAATGACGGCACCAATAATGTATGCAGAACTTGCAGCAAAACTTGGAATTGCAGTGGGGGATAAAGCATCAGTTATTGCAACTCGCAGCGCAGTACTAGAACTGCGTGGGATGAAAGGAATGCTGCTCTCTAAAACCGATCACGACTCATGGTCTGCTGGTTCATTTTTTACTAACCCAATAGTTAGCAAAGAGATTGCTGACTCACTTCCTTCTGATGCACCGCGTTGGCCAACCGAAGATGGCAGAGTAAAGACATCTGCTGCTTGGTTGATAGAACACTCTGGAATACATAAAGGTGATGAAATTGGCGGCGCACGTATTTCAACAAAGCACGTATTAGCCCTTTCGAATTCAGGTAGTGCTACAGCATCAGATATTGCTGCACTTGCAAAACGCGCACGCGATCATGTGCAAGAAAAGTTCGGAATCAAACTCGTTGCTGAAGTAAATCTGATTGGTCTCGAGATTTAGCCCTCAGTTAGTAGTGCTTTGATACGTCCAATTCCTTCAACGATATCGGCATCACTTGTTGCATATGAAAAACGCAAATAACCAGATGGTCCAAATGCTTCACCTGGAACTGCTGCAACTTCAACTTCTTCTAAGAGGATTGTTGCTAGTTCTGCAGAAGTCTTTGGAGTCTTACCGCGAATAGTTTTACCAAGTACACCTTTGACTGATGGATATACATAGAAAGCACCAGTAGGAGTTGGGCAAATAAAGCCAGGTATTTCGTTGAGTAAGCCAACAATGAGTTTGCGACGACGGTTGAACGCCTCGCCCATTGCATGTACTGCGGAGAGATCCCCGGTGACGGCTGCAATTGCAGCGCGCTGTGCCACGTTATTCACATTTGATGAAAGATGTGATTGAAGATTTGTTGCAGCCTTGATTGCATCCTTTGGTCCAATCATCCAACCTACGCGCCAGCCTGTCATTGCATAAGTCTTGGCAACACCATTGATGATGATGCATGTATCAGCAAGTTCTGGAACTAATACAGGCATAGAAGGCGCAATAGCTCCGTCATAGAGCAAGTGCTCATAAATTTCGTCAGCGATTACCCAAATATTATTTTTTACCGCCCACTGCCCAATTGCTTTTACTTGTTCTGGAGAATAAACAGAGCCAGTTGGATTCGATGGTGAGCAAAAAAGAAGTGCTTTTGTCTTTGGTGTGCGAGCAGCTTCTAGTTGTTCAACGCTCACCAAATAATTTTGTGATTCATCGGCAAATACTTCAACACTCTTGCCACCTGCGAGTTGTACGCACTCTGGATACGTTGTCCAATATGGCGATGGAAGAAGTACTTCATCACCTGGATTGATAATTGTTGCAAATGCTTGATAGACCGCTTGCTTTCCACCATTTGTTACAAGTACTTGATCTGCAGTAATTACATATTTTGAATCACGAAGTGTCTTTGCAACAATTGCTTCGCGCAATTCAGGCAGACCTGCTGCAGGTGTATAGCGATGGTTTGAAACAACTTTGGTTGCAGCAGCAGCGGCTTCAACAATGTAATCAGGAGTTGGAAAATCTGGTTCACCAGCGCCAAATCCAATGACAGGACGGCCTGCAGCCTTGAGCGCTTTCGCTTTTGCATCGACAGCTAATGTGGCCGATTCTGCGATTGCTGCAATACGTGCGGAAATTCTGCTCATGGCCCAAGTCTGCCCTATGCGTGAGCAGATTTGAGCGCGAGTTTTACCTACCCCCCATTCACCCTCTACACTTCGACGCTCACGAGGATTTGATTATTCCTATGGTTTTGTCGCGCCCTCGTGTTTAGGGCAGTAGCTCAATTGGCTAGAGTTGCCGTCTCCAAAGCGGCCGGTTGGGGGTTCGAGTCCCTCCTGCCCTGCAAGAAGTTTTACTCATGTAGTACGAAGTTCGGAAAGGATTGACGATGACAGAGTCAACAGAGCAAGTTGCCGATGAACTCGGTTTTTTTGCGCGCGTTGGACTTTTCTATCGCCAAATAGTCAGTGAACTTCGCAAAGTTGTATGGCCAACTCGTAACCAGTTGACCACATATACAGCTGTTGTTTTAGTTTTCGTTTCATTCGTCATCGCCGTTGTCTCGTTGCTCGATCTTGTACTAACAAAGATCGTCTTCTGGGTATTTGGATAAGAAGGGGCAGCCATGAGCGAAGAACAATCAATCGATACACCAGCACCAGATGCTTTTGAAGCCCAACTTGCTGCAAATGCAACTGAGGTTGCTTCAGAATCTGCAGTAGAAGAAGTTGTTATTGAAGATTCTTCAGCAGTTGCCTCTGATGACCTTGCGCTCGCATCCGATGAAGATGGTGACATTGAGTCTGAAGAGAATGATCCCAATGCAGAATTTCGTCGCACATTGCGCACTGCCCTTGGCGATTGGTATGTAGTCCATTCTTATGCAGGATACGAGAAGAAAGTAAAAGGAAATCTTAACAACCGTATTGCTTCATTGAATATGGAAGATTTTATTTTTCAGATTGAAGTTCCAGAAGAAGAAGTAATGGAGATCAAGAATGGTCAGCGCAAGCAAGTAAAGCGCAACATCTATCCTGGTTATGTTCTTGTTCGAATGGATCTCACTGATGAATCATGGTCTGCAGTTCGCAATACTCCTGGAGTTACAGGATTCGTTGGCAATGCACATCACCCAAGCCCACTGAGCATGGATGAAGTAGAGAAGATTTTGGCACCACGTCCAGTCAAGAAATCAGATAAGCCAGAGATTCGCGTTATTGATTTCTCAGTTGGAGAATCAGTAACTGTGATGGATGGCCCTTTTGCAACACTTCCAGCATCGATTTCAGAGATCATGCCAGAGCAAGCAAAGCTCAAGGTTCTCGTTTCAATCTTCGGACGCGAAACTCCAGTAGAACTCTCATTTGCTCAAGTACAGAAGATCTAACTCAGAGATTTATAAACAGGAATAGAAAAGGAATAGAAAAATGGCACCAAAGAAGAAGGCAACCGGATTCATCAAGTTGCAGATCCAAGCTGGCGCAGCAACACCTGCACCACCAGTAGGTCCTGCACT
>CAMDHH010000041.1 GCA_945898065.1 Bifidobacterium breve | reverse complement strand
GCTAACTGGTCTGGGTTATCTAAGAATCGTCGAGAAATCTTCTCGTATGCAGGATCTGTTCGAAGTGCAAGATCTGTTGTGAACATAACTGGTGCATGTGTCTTTCCATCTACATGCGCATCCGGCACTGACTTCTTCGCTGATTCATCAGTAGGAATCCACTGCGTTGCACCAGCTGGACTCTTAGTTTGAACCCACTCATATTTGAAGAGAGTTTTGAAATAAGTGTTATCCCACTGCGTAGGAGTTGGAGTCCACGCGCCTTCGAGACCACTTGAAATTGTTTCGGCCCCATTTCCGCTGCCGAAAGTATTCTTCCAACCAAGACCCATTTGCTCGATTGGAGCACCTTCTGGTTCTGCGCCTACATATTTTTCAGGTGATGCAGCGCCATGTGCTTTACCAAATGTATGTCCACCTGCAATGAGTGCCACAGTTTCTTCATCATTCATCGCCATGCGCGCAAAAGTTTCACGAATATCGCGAGCTGATCCTAAAATGTCAGGGACTCCATTTGGTCCTTCAGGGTTTACATAAATGAGTCCCATTTGAACTGCTGCTAACGGTTCATCTAATTCACGATCTCCGCTATAGCGTTCATCAGCAAGCCACTGTGCTTCTTTACCCCAATAAGTCTCATCTGGTTCCCATACATCTTCGCGTCCGCCACCAAAGCCAAATGTCTTGAGTCCCATTGAGTCAATTGCAATATTTCCAGTCAAAATCATTAAGTCTGCCCATGAAATTTTCTTGCCATACTTTTGCTTGATTGGCCACAACAAGCGACGTGCTTTATCTAAGTTCACATTATCTGGCCAGCTATTGAGTGGTGCAAAACGTTGCATTCCTGCACCGCCACCGCCGCGTCCATCACTTGTGCGATATGTACCAGCGCTATGCCAAGCCATTCGAATAAAGAATGGTCCGTAGTGTCCGTAATCTGCTGGCCACCATTCTTGAGAATCCGTCATCAATACTTCAAGGTCGCGCACTAAAGCTTTCATATCTAAAGATTTG
The DNA here is from genome assembly GCA_945898065.1 of Bifidobacterium breve. Lineage (GTDB taxonomy): Bacteria > Actinomycetota > Actinomycetes > Nanopelagicales > Nanopelagicaceae > Planktophila. Next base: position 7,571 of record CAMDHH010000041.1, on the reverse strand, counting down.
AATTCTTTTGCGTAATTGAATTTCTTATCCATAGGATCTGCAAGAGGAGAGTTGTGTTGCAAAATCTTTAGATCAAGTTGATTAGGCCACCAGTCGCGATTGTATGTGCCCTCATCTGCAAGCTTTGCTCCGGTATATGGGCATGTGGCTGTTGTATCCATAATTCCCCCTCGTGCTATTTATATGGCAAGACTATCAACCACAGATACATGTGCTACTCCAAAAAATAATCTCACGATTCAAGAATTGCGCTCGAATGTGTCTACGAAGCAGAGTCTCAAATATTGATGATGCAGTAAAGTTTCATCATTGCCCCAGGGGCGGTAGCTCAGTTGATTAGAGCCCCGGACTCATAATCTAATGTTCCGGAATCAACTTGATTTCCACTTTGAAAGAAAAAGCGCTTGTCGGATGGGTTAATTGACTCTTTGGGCGACTTAAAATTTCTGTCTCTTATGGGTCCGTGCACATTTTGTGCACTTTGTTAGCCGCTCGATTCATATTTGCCGAAACCTTTCTTCTAAATTAAAGAGAGGGATAGGAGTACTAGAGGTCAACTGACTTCCCTGAATTCATAGATGCGTAGAGCGCTTCAACAATTTTGAGTGTTCCTAAGTTCTCGGCTACAGATGAGCGCAGTGGTACGCCGGTAGAGATACTCTCCATCACCGAGCCCATTGTTCCGATAAAGGCATCTGGGAACCATCGAGTGGTGACTGGATATGGAAGCCAGCCATCTGTTGGAATGACGGATGAATTAATTTCGATTGTATCTACGCGACCATTGGGATAGTCATATAGCAATCCGAGGGTTCCACGAACAGAGCCCTTATCTCCATCAATGCGATATTCGGCGTAGTTATCGCCTCCGCGATTGACATGGTTTGCATGTACGACAGAAGTCACGCCGTTCTGATAGAGCGCGGTAGAGATTGTGCGGGTTTCACCGATGGGGAATTGTCCAGCGGTGCGTCCTGCGGCACAGAAGACAGTTGTGGCTTCCCCCAAGAACCAACGAATAAGATCGTGATAGTGAATCGAGTGAATCATGACTTCAAGGCGCTCAAGATCTTTCGCCCACGGCCAGAGCTCCCAAGGGGTCATGAGATTGACGTTAATTGCAAAGTTACTGACAGTGCCAATCCAGCCAAGTTCAACCATCTTATGTGCTGCAGCAACACCCTCTTGAAAGCGAAGCTGCTGATTAACCGCAGCAACAATCCCAGCATCCTTTGCCTGCTTGACCATCAGTTCACCTACGGCAACGGTTGTGGCGAATGGCTTTTGCGCAAGAATATGTTTTTTAGCAGCTGTGACCTGGGCAAATATTTCAGGCTGAGCAGCCGCTGGAACAGCGATATCCACAATCTCTACCTGTGGATCTGCGAGTAGTTCGGCCAGAGTTGCATAGACTTTTGGAATTCCATGACGCGCGGCAACATCTCTCGCCTTTGCGTTATCAGTATCAAAAATTGCTACAACTTCAAGTCCCGCCTTTTTATATGCGGGAAGGTGTGCACCATCAACGATTCCACCTGCGCCACATATACCAATCTTTTTGCGGTGCTCAGACTTTATTTCAAGTCGTACTGCATCTGAAATTGCTTGAAATTGCTCAATCATTGCTTCTCCTTGCCTTCTGTTTTGAGATTTTCTGTCTGTGATGTGCGATAAAGCACGGTTTGAAGATGCTCTGTATACAGAACGAGTTCTTCGTTATCGGCCCGGAAGATTTCGTAACTGACTCTAAAGAGCCCCATGTTCTCGTACTTAGGAGTCTTTTCTAGCAGCGTGCGCATTCCGTAGATAGTGTCACCGATAAAGGTTGGCTTAATAAAACGTAACTTGTCATAGCCATAACTAAATGTATTGATATTGTTATGTGCAAAGAGTCCAAGCCCGTAGCTAAATACCATCGCACCTGGAACCAGACGCTTCTTGAAGAGACCATGTTCGCGTGCCCAGATGTCATCACCTACATAGGGATGCATATCTAAGACCAGGGAATTAAAGAGCATCACTTCACCTTCGGAAATCGTGCGTCGCAGCGATCGGTCTACCTCTCCGATCTGGTAATCCTCATACAGTTTGACATCCTGATTCCACACTGGAATCTCATATCGCCTACCTTGATCTGGATTTGGATTCTTCATCTTCTCCCCCCCCTATATCCCGAACTCTTTACGGATTTTCTCGGTATCTTCACCGACGTGTGGTGCACCCTTTGAATGTTTGATCGTCTTTCCATCGATACGCACAGGTGAACGAGTGGTTGGAATCGAAATCTCCGAGCCATCTCGTCCCCTTCGCTTTGTCTTCTGAGTCATATCTATAGCTGCAAATCCTTCAGAGGCAACAAGTTCTGGCAGCGTTAATACAGGAGCACACCAGATATCTGCAGCATCCAAGATAGCCAACCAGTGATCAGTGCTATTGGTTGCAAGCTTTGCGCTCAGCTTTTTCATAATCTCTTCTTGATGGCTCCACCAAGATTTTGGATCCTCGTACTTTTCAAGACTTACTCCAAGGAGCGCGCCAAGTGCCGGGATTGGAGTCATTGCGATAGCAAGATAGCCATCACTTGTCTTGTAGAGACCGTAAGGAGCTGGCAAGAATGCATGCGCAGAGTTTTCAGCACCACGACTGACAACAACACTTGGATCAAAGAGGTTTGCTGAAATTAATTCAAATTGCAGATCGAGCATAGATTCAAGAAGGCTTGACTCAACTATTCCGCCAACACCTGTTCGTTCGCGTCGCAAGAGAAGCGCAATCACTCCTGATGCAAGATGTGTCGATGTGAAGATATCTGCCACTGCAAGACCTACTGGGATGGGAGGATCGCCTGCACGTCCATTAAGCCATGGCAGTCCAGATATTGATTGTGCAAGGAGATCTTGTCCTGGGCGATTCATAAATGGACCCTCCGCTCCATAACCAGTTGCGCTACCGTAAACAATTCTAGGATTAACTTTTTTTACATCTTCATATCCAAGGCCAAGACGTTCGATGACACCTGGGCGAAAATTCTGAATGATGACATCAGCTTTCTTTACTAGCTCCCAGACTTCCTTCAAACTATCTGAATTCTTGAGGTCTGCAGCAAAACTCTCTTTATTGCGATTCATGATGTGGAAAGAGAGCGTATCTCCATCCTTCTCCAATCCTGCAAATGCCAATGTGCGACCGATATCTCCAGTACTAGGTCGTTCAATCTTGATGACGCGAGCACCTAGATCTGCAAGGCGCATTGCCGAAACAGGTCCTGCAAGAAATTGTGAGAAATCGAGAACAAGAATTCCGTTTAGTGGAAGTTGCGATCGATCCATGGAGCTAGTCGACATGGAATATCTCTGGAATTGATGCCCACCACTCACCTTCGGCGCGATCAGATACTGGACGCTGCAAAGGCATGCAGACAGCCCACCACTCTTTGGTCTTGGGATCATTTGCCATCTTCGCCATATCAGCATCAAAGTCATCGCCTACATATTCAAAGTAAGAGAAGAGGAGTTCGCCATAACGGTAGATGGAATAGTTTTGAATATTTACCTTAGCAATCAATGCCAACACCTCAAGCCAAACAGCTGCATGTAGGCGCTCGTACTCCTCGCGATTTTCACAAGGTATTCCAATAACTGATGCGTAACGTTGCATGATTATTCCTTTCGTTTGATGATTCTTTTAGAGGTTGTAGAAAGCCTTAGCAGTCTTATGTGTAATCCAGTCTTGATCTTCTTGGCTATATCCGCTTATGACTTCAACTTGGGCCTTCCAAATTTCAACATACGTATTTCCAAGAACGATGACAGGCCAATCACCACCCATCATGACGCGATTGGCGCCGTAGGTCTTTACGATGAAATCAACATAAGGCTGCCAGTCGGCAACGCTCCAGTTTGCTAAGTCAGAGGCTGTATTTAAACCCGATAATTTTGCATAGACATTAGGGAAGGCTGCAATCTCGGCCATCGATGATGCCCACGGCTCCATCTCCTTTGCAGCAATCGGTGGCTTTGCAAAGTGATCTACAACGATTTTGAGCTGAGGAAATTTCTTTGCCAAAGTAACAATGTTCTTTGTATGTTCTGATTTAACAGAGACATAATCAAAACTCAGCCCCATCTTTTCAACATAGGCCAAAGTCTCTAGGACGGCGGGACGGGTTATCCAGGCATCATCCGATTCATACTTTGGATTGGAGTAATCGTGGCTAAGATTGCGCACACCCTTGAAATACTTATTCTTGGCAAGAGTCTCTAGCGCTGTACGTGATTCATTGGGACGCTCAAAGGGAACCCAACCGACAACTCCCTGAACAAAATCAGAGTGCGCTGCTACATCGAGCATGTAGAAAGTGTCATCGTAGGTATCGGCAGCCTGCACCAAGATAGAGCCAGTAACACCTGATGCTGGAATTTCTGGAGCAAGACGTTCAGGTGTGAAGTCGTCATAAAGTGGGCCATAAGCAGGCACAATCCAGTTATATGCGCGCTCGCTCATTACCCACAGGTGTTGATGCGCATCGATGAGTTCTCTGGCCATGGTTATTTCCTTTTCCTATAGAACGCCGAGGGGTTCCATACCTCTCGTACGCTTTTGCCTGATCACAAATCTTTCAACACTGTCTTCTCTGTTGCAGCGCGCAGCGAACACGAGAATCGAGTTGCCAGGTCATTTCTTCTTCTCGACCATATAGATATGGATGAAGGCAATAACCGTCTCTCCGCGTTGATTAGTAACAGTGACTTGCTCATCTACCAAGCCAAAATCTTCGGTGCGCTTGGCGTATTCTCGTTTTCCAACGATCTCTCCCTTGGAAGTTATTGTGTCGCCAATGAACACTGGTGATATAAAGCGCACCTTGTCGTAACCATAACTAAAGGCAACTTCGTTCATCTCGCGCGCTAACTGTCCCGCTGCGACGCTTAAAATCAATGTGCCATAAGCAACACGTTGACCGAATACGTTGTTCTTGGACCATTCAGCATCTATGTGATGAGGGTAGAAATCGCCTGTCTGGCCGGCGTGAATAACAATATCCGTTTCAGTAATTGTACGACCCATGCTGGCTTGAATAGTGTTCACTTCATATTCCTCAAAATAAAGTTTCATTTTTCTCTTATTCCTTCACATGCTTCTGGTACATAGATGCGATCGCTTCAACATCTTTTTTGGTGACTTTCTTTTCGACTAAACACTTATGTATAACAAGCGAGCTCTGGAACTGGACATCTGGCCAACCAAGGACTCGAGGGCGCACCCAGACATTTTCAAGTGTCCGCAAAGTATTTCTGAAGAAATTCTGACTGACTCCATTGAGTACATTATCTTTCCAGGCGATGAGGTTTCCTGGCTGTCCCCCGCCAAGACCATAGGATGTTGCTTGAATCTCTGGCATAGAAAGCAGCAGGGCTGCCTCTGCTGCGGCCTTTGGATTCTTGCTTCGTGTGGAAACGGCAATCCCCGCCCCACCCAATTGAGAACCGGTGGCGCGTCCATCAAATGAGGGAAGATCGTCATAGACCAAAACATTTTTGCGAAAATCCTGACGCGAGTAATTGCTATATCCATACATGCAGATGCCGTAGGTGTAGTCATCTGTTCCGCTGAGAACTTCAGCGATTTCAATTGGGTTACTCGACGCACAAAAATCTGGAACAAGGCTTGATAGCTCCACCATGAATGCAAGAACTTCTAACGCCATCTCCTGATCAATATATGTGGCATTTGCTTGAAGTGGCCGACCCTTTTGGGCCATCAACGTGGCAAAGGTACTAAAAGCATCCACTGGTTTATGTGCCCAGAGCAGCTCTTTCTTCTTTGCAAGATCAAAGACTTCATACCAAAAGATTGGCGAACGATCGGCCTTATCGGGACGAAAGGCACTTACCTGTGCTGCAGTATCGATCGCAAGTGCCCAATGTTTTCCCTTATATAGATATGAATCGTGTGATGCTCCAACACTTGTAGCCTCTAAGAGATCAAGCTGTGATGGTGTCGTCAAATCTTCAAGTGCGATTACCGCCTCCGCATGTACAGCATCCGGTATATGAGGATGATCTATGACCATCAAGTCATAATCACTATAAAACTCAGAGATATGTTGATCCCCAAAGGCTAAAAGCGAGCGAGCGTCCCATTTAATTGAGATGCCACACTTTTGGATCAGCAGATCATTAGATTGCACGAGACAATCCAGGCCACGTTCGTGAACCCACGTCATTCCTTTGAGTTCGATAAGGGACATTATTTACCGACTTGTGTGAGGGTGTGCAAGCGAATAACCGCGGGAACAGTTGCGCCCTGTTCACTAATGTCGGGAAGGTTTGCGGTCTTTCCTAATTCAAGGAATGCGGATGCCTGCGGGTCTAGGGCCATTCCGATACTATAGGATATATATATAATGCTTACAAGGCCTTCCCAGACCTTATTTTCAATGGCTTTATCAAACTATCTAATATCTGTGCCAACTTCTGCTGCGCTTCGATAACCTACAAGAACTGATTTAACTGCAGGATGACAGGGATCAAACTGCAACGCTGCACTTGTCAAAGAAGCCTTATGTCCCTCAAGCACTTCGCAAATTCGGAGACCTCTCTCAAAAAGAACGAGCCCTCAGGGATATTTTTGTTGAATCCATTGGTGGTGTAAATCTTGTGTTTGTTTTTAATTAGTACCCTGTGCACCCTCAAATGTGTGTTTTTAGAATTGTACATGGAGATGAGCATCTATCCGCATCAATGTCCACCTCTTCAAATTCCTGCCATCGGTAACCTTTTCTTATTTTAGAAAGAAGGGTTATACCAATGTTAATCTGTTTTCCTTGCCTACCTCTTTCTTATCCTATATGGTTTTATTGTTAGTTTGCTAGAAAAATTTATTGTTACCACGAGACAACCATTGGGAAGGCTTTAAAGTCAACGCACTAATTCAAGAGAACTATCCAGAGATAAAAATAAAATAAGTAAAGAGTATTTTGCTATCTCGTTTGCATGACACGGACAAAGCCTGGGGTACTCTCGTAATTTGTGCTACTTTATTGCTAATAATTGGGCAGCACAATCCGCAGAACCAACTAGCACGGGAACTTTAGGAGTGAAAATGAAAATTACAAATATTGAAGTCATCCTGGTAGATCGCCCAGCAGTTAATCCTCCCTTTGTTTGGCGCAAGAATATCCCCGGTTCCGACGGAGCAACTGTTGGTGGCTGGTTAGTTATTGAAACTGACGCTGGAATCACAGGCTTTGCCACGGCAGCGCGTGGTGTGGTTTTGAAAGATTATGTTGATCGTCGCTTCCGTGCGGAAATGATTGGACAAGATGCACTTATGCGCGAGCATCTTTGGGAGCGCGTATGGGAATTAGACCGTATTGAAAGATTTCCTCCAAACATTACACACGTTATTGATGTGGCTCTTTGGGATATCGCTGCGAAAGCTGCAAATCTTCCAGTTTACAAATTACTCGGTGGATACCGCGAATCGATTCCGGCTTATGCATCTACAGTTACCTACTCATCTATCCCAGAGTTTCTTGATATTGCTTCACAATGTTTAGATCGTGGATA
>CAMDHH010000040.1 GCA_945898065.1 Bifidobacterium breve | reverse complement strand
GCAACAATTTCATCACTTCCTTATTACAAGGCTGCTCGTCTGCCAATGATCTCACCATCAGCGACAAACGTAACTCTTACAGATAAGAAGTCTGTGAACTACGGATACCCTGTATTCCACAGAGTTCCATCAACAGATGCATTCCAAGGTCCATCACTTGCTAAGTGGGCTGTACAGAACCAGAAGTCACCAAAGGTTTACATCGTTGATGACAAGACTCCATATGCAACAGGTCTTGCTGCATACACGAAGAAGGCTCTTGCTTCAGGCGTTTGGGTTGGATCAGATTCAACTCCTGATGACACAAAAGACTTTGCAGCAACAATCTCAAAGGTAAAGTCAACAGGCACTAACGTAGTTATCTATACAGGTTACTACTCACAAGCAGCAGTCTTGATCAATCAGCTTCGCGCTGATGGATACAAGGGTGATTTTGCTTCAGGAGATGGAACTTTAGGTTCTGGCTTCCTTGAGGGCGCTGGAAAGAATGCTGAAGGCGTACTTCTCGTAGCTCCAACAGTCCCACTTTCAGTTGGTAACCCAGCAATGGAAGCTGACTATGTCAAGGTTATGGGTGGTCCTTCAGGTGAGTACACAACTGAGACAATTTCAATTGTCAATATCTACATCGCGGCAGTCAAGAGCGGAGTTACAACACGTTCAGGTATGTTGAACTTCATCAATGGCTACAAGGGCGAGACAGTTGCTGGTACAAAGCTCTCATTCGACCGCAATGGTGACAATAATGGTGCAGCTGCCATTACTGGATTCATTGTCAAGGGTGGAAAAATCGTACCGATTGAAGTTGTAAAGTAAGGTAATTCTTACGTTTGAATGAAAATGGCCCGGTAAGTAATTACCGGGCCATTTTCTTTTACAACAGATGACATCTTCGAGTTAGTACGCATATGATTCGAACCTCAGAATATTTAGGAGTGAAATCGCTGTGTTTGATGCCTTAATCGATCAATTTTGGTCTCTGACGTTTTCAGGAATTGCACTCGGTTTTATCTATGTTTTGATTGCCATGGGTTACACCATGGTTTATGGCGTTTTGCGTATGATCAACTTTGCAAACTCTGAGATTTTTATGGTCGGTGCCTTTGCCACGGTGATGGTGAGTAAATATGTATTCAAGCTTTCCAATGATGCGATTCCACCGTCGAGCTTCAAATTATTCTTCGTCATTCTCTGTTGCCTCCTCGCATCAATGCTTGCCTCTGCCTTGTTAGCTTTCTTAGTAGAACTTGTGGCCTACAGGCATCTTCGTAACCGTACTACCAATAGAATTGCACCACTGATTAGTGCTATTGGTATAGGAATTGTTATCTCCGAGATTGTTAGAATTCTTACAGGAGCACGCACCCAATTTTCTCCCAATATTGTTCCCAAGAAGACTCTGGCTACATTTCAGGGAGCGGAGATTCGTCTTGATAACACTCTAACAATTGTTGCTGGCCTGATTCTTTTTATTGTATTGGATCGCTTCATCAAGTATTCAAGATTAGGTAAAGGAATTCGCGCCGTATCAATGGATGAAGATTCGGCAAAACTGATGGGCGTCAACCTCAACCGAGTTATCTCATTGACATTTATTATCGGTGGCCTCATGACTGGTGCTGCAGGTTTCTTCTACGTCAATGTGTACGAAAACGTCAAATTCAACATGGGCTTTAGTCTTGGATTAGCAGCATTTACCGCTGCCGTTATCGGGGGTATCGGAAATATTCGAGGAGCCTTCTTTGGAGGAATTTCACTAGGGTTAGTTGAAATATATGCCTCGGCTGTTATTGGTACACAATGGAAGCCAGTAACAGTATTTATTATTCTTATTCTAATTCTTCTCTTCAAGCCCAATGGCATATTTGGTGAAGCTATCCAGAGAACGAGGGTCTAATGATAAATTTAAGAGATAAGGGCGCTGAATTCTGGGAGCGTTCTAATCGCCCAGTGCGAGTTCTCACTGTCTTTGCGATTATGGCTGTTGTAGCTGCTTTGCCATATGCAGGCAACACATTCTTACAGACACCAGTTGCAGCCTTTGATGCTGTACTGGTCTATCCAATGGGAATGTTTATTTTGATGGCACTAGGTCTCAACGTTGTAGTCGGTAAGAGTGGAATGCTCGATCTAGGCTATGTGGCATTTTTTGCTGTTGGTGCCTACACGATGGCGATACTTGGTACTCGTACTGGTTTGAATACATGGGAGATCATGCCAATTGGTATCGCCGCAGCGATGTTTGCAGGCGTACTACTTGCTATTCCAACCCTTCGCCTCCGTGGTGATTATCTTGCAATCGTAACTCTGGGCTTTGGAGAAATTGTTCGTGTGAGCGCACTCAATACGGAAGCAATTGGCGGCGCACTTGGTATTGCTGGCGTCCCATTTCCTCCAGGACTCGGTTTTGAATACCAATTACTTGATCAAAAATATTTCTATTGGACAATCTTGGTAATGATTCTTCTGGTGATTTGGGTGATTCGTAGACTAACTGTGCGACGTCCAGGACGCGCGTGGGAATCCATTCGCCAAGATGAAGATGCAGCAGAGCTTATGGGTGTATCAACTTATAAGTACAAAATTTGGGCATTCGTATTTGGCGCAGCAATCGGTGGCGGCGCTGGTGTTTTCTACGCCTCGCGCTCCATGGTTATTGCACCCGATAACTTCACATTGAATACATCAATTCTGATCCTTGCCTGTGTTGTATTTGGTGGAATGGGAAATATCTGGGGTGTAATCGTTGGAGCAACAATTCTTGGCTACCTGCCAGATCGATTCCGCTTCTTATCAGATGCACGTCTTCTACTTTTCGGATTAGTTCTCGTTGTATTTATGAACTTGCGTCCTGAAGGAATCTTGCCGCGAAAGAAGCGAGAAAAGGCTATTGTGAAGAAGGGTTCAGGTGCATCGCTATGAGTAAGACGATTCTGAATCTCAAAGATCTCACCATCAAATTTGGCGGAGTTACAGCGCTCAACAGCGTCAATCTTGAATTAAAAGAGGGCGAAATTCTTGCACTCATTGGTCCTAATGGAGCTGGTAAGACAACGGTCTTCAATCTCATCACTGGTGTTTATAAGCCAACCTCAGGAAATGTGTTTTTAGGCGATCTTGCAATTGATGGCAAGAAGCGCCATCACATTACAAAATTGGGAATTGCACGTACATTCCAAAATATTCGCCTCTTTGGAGATATGACAACCCTTGAAAATGTTATTACAGGAACTGATGTGCGCAACAAAGTTGGACTCATTGGTTCAATGTTCGGTACACCACGTTCACGACGTGAAGAAAAAGCAAGTATTGCTAAAGCATATGAAATTTTGAAATTCATTGGCATTGATGAATATGCAGATCGTTTAGCGAAGAACTTGCCATATGGTGTGCAGCGTCGCTTGGAAATTGCACGTGCACTCGGTACTGAGCCAAAGATTTTGCTACTCGATGAACCAGCTGCTGGATTCAATCCACAAGAAAAAGTTGATCTTGCAGCGATAATCAAAAAGATTCGCGATGCTGGTTACACAATCTTGCTTATCGAGCACGATATGTCTTTGATTATGGGCATCTCTGACCGAGTTGTAGTACTTGACTTTGGCCAAAAGATTGCTGACGACCTACCTAGTGTTGTTCAGAATGATCCACAAGTAATTGCGGCATATTTAGGAGTACCAGCAGATGCGTCTTGAACTTAAAGATCTCCATGTCCACTATGGAAAGATCGAAGCGATCAAAGGTATCTCTGTCGTGGTCAATCAGGGCGAAATTGTTACTCTCATTGGTGCAAATGGTGCCGGTAAGACAACAACGCTCAAGACCATCTCTGGCTTGCGCAAAGTATCTAGCGGTCAGATTCTCTTTGATGGTCAAGATATTTCAACTGTTCCAGCACATGAGCGCGTTGATCTAGGAATTTCACAAGCGCCAGAAGGGCGTGGAATTTTTCCAGGTATGACAGTTCTTGAAAATCTTGAAATGGGTAAGTTCAACCGTAAAGATCGCAAATCTGAAATGGATGAAGATCTCGACAAGGTCTACACACTCTTCCCACGTTTGAAAGAGCGCGCCTCACAAGCAGGTGGAACTCTCTCAGGTGGAGAACAGCAGATGCTTGCAATTGGTCGCGCACTCATGGCTCGTCCTAAGGTATTGCTACTCGATGAGCCATCTATGGGACTTGCGCCTCAGATGATTGCAAATATTTTCCGAATCATTACTGAGATTAATAAAACTGGTGTAACCATTTTGCTCGTTGAACAAAATGCTCAGCAAGCACTACAGCGTGCACATCGTGCTTATATTCTTGAAACTGGAAATGTTGTCAAGGAAGCAAAGGCTTCTGACTTACTCAACGATCCTGCTGTTCGCGAGGCTTACCTCGGAACAGGCGCTCACTAATACTTAGCGCTCGGCAAGAATCAAACAGGTAATACGTGCAGTACATGTGCGTTGGCCTTGCTCATTTGTAATCACAACGTCGTAGCAACACATAGTTTTACCCAATGAGATTGCGGTTGCAACACCTGTAACAATTCCTGACGTTGCTGATTTGTGATGAGTTGCATTGACATCTACACCGACAATTTTGCGAGTGGGACCTGCATGTAGGTGTGTCCCAACGGAGCCAAGACTTTCTGCAAGGACAACATTGGCACCGCCATGTAATAGTCCAAAGGGTTGTGTATTTCCTTCAACGGGCATGGTGCCAACAAGTCGCTGCGGTGATGCTTCGATAATTTTGATACCCATCTTCTTATCGAGGGTACCGCTGCCACGTTCATTGATGATGGCTAAGAAATCTGGCTCTGAGGGTTGCGTCATAGTGGTTGAGTCTAACTTGCTATCTAGGATGCATCTATGAGCAAACGCCTATTACTGATCGATGGGCACTCCATGGCATATCGGGCATTTCACGCACTGCCTGCTGACAACTTCATGACAGCGAGCGGTCAACATACAAATGCAATTTATGGCTTTGCCACGATGTTGCTCTCGTTACTTTCGACTGAGAAGCCAACGCACGTTGCAGTGGCCTTCGATGTAAGCCGTAAAACTTTTCGCTCCGAGATATTTCCTGAATATAAGGCGAATAGAAGCAAGACTCCAGATGAGTTTCGCTCACAAATGTCATACCTGCACGATCTCGTAACCGCTTTTGGAATTACGCAGTTCGAAGTTGAGGGCTTTGAGGCAGATGATATTTTGGCAACGATTGCAAAACGTGCTGAGATTGAAGGCGCACAAGTATTTATCTGTACTGGCGACCGCGATAGTTTTCAACTCGTCAATGAAGCAACAACAGTGCTCTATCCAAAGCGTGGAGTAAGTGATTTGGCGCGAATGACCCCAGAAGCCGTATTTGAAAAATACGGAATGACTCCAGCGCAGTATCCAGATTTTGCAGCGCTGCGGGGAGATCCAAGTGATAATTTGCCATCTGTTCCAGGCGTTGGCGAGAAGACTGCAGCTAAGTGGATTGTGGAATATGGGTCTCTCAAAGAGTTACTCTCTAATGTTGATAAATTGGCTGGCAAAGTTGGTCAATCTCTACGCGACTCAATCAATGATGTCATCCGCAATAGTGAGTTAACCCAACTTGTTGCCGACGTTCCTTTGAATCTAGATATTGATTCCCTTGCGTGGAGTGGAGCAGATGAGAGTAAAACGAATCCTCTCTTTGATTTACTTGAATTTAGAACACTCAAAGAGCGCATTAAACCAATCCTAAATTCGAAGAGTGTGCCTAGTACCCAAGAACCAGAACTTCAACTCTTTGCAACTGCGATTGAGGGCAGTGTTCTCACTCCACCCGAGGCGGATGCAAAAATCGCAGAACATGGTGGAGAGATTACTCTTGCTTTTCAGATCAATGAAGAGAAAGTACATCGTTACGCAGTCGCACTTTCATCCGAGGATGTCTTCCTGGTTCACTCATCGGCAATGGGAGAGTGGGCTACGAATCCAAAGATTTCAAAGATTGCACACGATGCAAAATCTTTAGCCCGTATCAACGGTATTCAAGGTCTCGTTTTCGATACTGCAATTGCAGCATATTTAGTAAATCCAGGTGTACGCACTCCAGAACTCAAAGACCTATTGGAGCGCTGGGGAGATGGTTCTCAGATCAATTTCTCTGACCCGGAACAAGAACTTCTTTCATCGGCACGATCTCTCTTTATTCTGCGCAGCGCACTTACTCGCGAATTAGAAGATCGTGGCTTGACGCAACTCTTTAGCACGATGGAATTACCTATTTCGCAATTGCTCTCGCAGATGGAATCGGTGGGAGTAGCGGTAGATCGCCCAGCACTTGAGAAACTCGCCACATTCTTTGAAAAAGAGGTTGAGAAAGAGACAAAAGCAGCCCACGATGCAGTTGGCCATGAGTTCAATGTGGCTTCACCTAAGCAATTACAAGTTGTGCTCTTTGATGAATTGAAATTGCCGAAGACGAAGAAGATAAAGACTGGATACACAACTGATGCGGAAGCACTTGATTGGCTCTTCGAAAAGAGTGGTCACCCACTCCTTCGTTCACTCCTTCGTATTAGAGAGACAAAAAAACTCGGTACAACAGTTGAGGGACTAATTACAGAGATAGCAATAGATGGCCGTATCCATACTCATTTCCAGCAAACAGTTGCAGCCACTGGTCGCCTTTCATCCACTGGGCCAAACTTGCAGAATATTCCGGTTCGAAGTGAAGAGGGACGAACTATTCGCGACTGCTTTATTGCAGGTAAGGGCTATAGCGCACTTCTCACAGCTGATTACAGCCAGATTGAAATGCGAATCATGGCTCATCTATCTAATGATGAGCACTTATTGGCAGCATTTGAATCTGGTGAAGATTTACATGCAACTATTGCAGCAGAAATATTTGGGGTAAAGCCAGCAGATGTTGATCCTGAGATGCGCAGACAAATCAAGGCGATGTCATATGGATTGGCTTATGGTCTCTCCTCGTACGGCCTTTCTGCACAATTAGATATCACTCCACCTGCTGCTCAAGAATTGATGGATAAATATTTTCAACGCTTTGGTGGAATTCGTGATTACCTCACAACAGTTGTTGATCAAGCAAGAAAAGTTGGTTATACCGAAACAGTGATGGGACGCCGTCGCTACCTTCCAGATTTGATGCACGATAACCGCCAGCGTCGTGAAGTCGCTGAGCGTATGGCTCTCAATGCTCCTATCCAGGGATCCGCTGCGGACATCATCAAAATGGCGATGCTCAAAGTGCAGAGTGCAATCGATGCAGAGAATTTGAAATCTCGTCTCTTGCTACAAATTCATGATGAATTGATATTAGAAGTCGTTGCTGGCGAAGAAGAAGTTCTATCTACTTTAGTTCGTCGTGAAATGGGAAGTGCTTATCCACTGCGTGCACCACTCGATGTCAGTGCCGGAATTGGTCAGACGTGGAATCAAGCTGCGCATTGAGATCTTCTTCAACTGTTGGAATTTTGTTTGCTGGTTGAAAGCGTTGCCACCCTATAAAGATCACTAACAATCCAACGAGAGTCATAAGCGTTGTTAGGCCCAAGGCATATCGTGGTGAATAATTTTCACAGATCCAACCACTCAGCGCTGCTCCAAATGCCATGAATGTTCCTTCAACTGTCCAGATCCAACCAAGTGATGATGCTTGAGAACCTTTAGGACGAACTGCTTCAAGTACTTCAAAATAGAAAACTTGACCAGCACCTGAAACAAGTCCGATAGCTGCACCAAGAATTGCCATATTCCACCCAGGATATGTAAATGCAAGTGGAATAGTTAGGGTTGCCCAAATCAAGTAAATACGACGCCATGAAATGAGTGAAGAGACCTTATTTGAAACTAGACCACCAAGAATTCCACCAATGACAGTTGCAACTCCCAGTGAAGCAAGAATCCAGGCAGTGCGCCATGGAACCTCTTCTATTGTTGCAAAGGCGGGAATCGCAATATTGAATGCACCCCAACCGATACCGATAAAAATTCCCTCCAACATCAAAAGTTGGATAGCCCGATTCTTTATGAGCGCGCCTTGTCCTTTATCTTTCTTTTCAGGAATCCACGCATTTGATACTGGGTGAATTGCTAGTGCGCCACCACCAAGTGCCATAGAGAACGCGGCCGCAATAAGTGCAAACTCTGGACGTGAAGAGAGAGAAAGTGTCGTCGCAAGAATTGGACCAAGAACTACAGCAGAATTCATACTGACTGTATCGAGTGCGTATGCAGTACGAAGTGAACTTCTTGGAACAATATCTACCCATAAAGGTCTTACTGAAATATTTATTGGGGGAGCAGTCATTCCTAGAACGAATGCAGTAATCAAAATTAGATTTTGTGAATGCATTGCGTTGAGAGCGAGAATTAGTAGCGCATACGATGGTACAAATATTCGAAGTGGCCATCGTTGGCCCCATCGATCCAACATCGAACCACGTATTCCAGCAGTGAGTGCACCAGTAATTCCGTTGAGTCCGATTGCAAGTCCTGCGATAGCAATTGAATTAGTTTCACGCTCGACTTTGAAGAAAATACAGAGCCCGATCATCCCGTAGGCAACGCGGGCAGGAAATGCGCTGATGATGAGTGATTTGACGAAGCGCATGGCAAGTAATTCCCGATAACGCTTCATAATTCTAATAATCCTATAGTCGATAGGTATAAGTAGATAGATTCCCGCATGGAATTGACCCTAGATATCACCCACCCGTACTCTTTGCCTCCGAACCAAATCAACCGATTTGGTCCCTACTACTCATCTATCCCTACGGAGCATTTTGACAACCTCACCAGTAATTGCAGTAAATGACATTGGATCAGCCGCCGACTTTATGGCCGCAATCGAAGGAACAATTAGAAATTTCAATGATGGAGATCTCGTCTCAGG
>CAMDHH010000039.1 GCA_945898065.1 Bifidobacterium breve | reverse complement strand
TGTCCACCAGGACCTGATGAGCGATACACATCGACTCGAACATCATTCATATTGAGATCTACATCGATCTCTTCTGCTTCAGGCAAAATCAAAACACCAGCAGCGGAGGTGTGAATTCGGCCTTGTGATTCTGTTTCTGGAACGCGTTGTACGCGATGCACTCCGCCTTCAAATTTCAATCGTGCATATGGTGATTCACCGGGTGCGGCGATACCTTTCGATTTGATAGCGATTGAAATATCTTTATAACCACCCATTTCACTCTCAGTGGCATCAATTACTTCAGTCTTCCAGCCATGTTTTTCTGCGTAGCGCAGATACATGCGCAACAAATCACCAGCAAAGAGTGCGGATTCGTCCCCGCCTGCTCCAGCCTTTACTTCCAAAATAACATCACGATCATCATTAGGGTCACGAGGAAGAAGTAGTTCTTCTAATTTTGTCGCTGCAATGTCGCGTGCTTCTTCAAGTGCAGGGATCTCGGTTGCAAAATCTGCATCAACTTCGGCAAGTTCGCGTGCTGCAACAAGGTCATCTTCGGCACTCTTCCATGCATGAAATCCTGCAACAACAGGACCTAATTGTGCATAGCGTCGTCCAAGTAATCGGGCCTTACCTTGATCATCATGAATTGTGGGATCAGCCATCTTCAATTCAAGTTCTGCATATTCTCGTACCATTTCATGTGCAGATGCGAAACGATCATTTGTCATCTGGCTTCTCCTTCCTTGATTAGATCCAGTAATGAATTATGAATAAACCTGTTGAAAAGCAAAAAACCGCAACCGCCACCATTTCTGGTAGCGAGATTGCGGTCTTTAGGAAAGCTACTTCTTCTTACCGAAACGCTCTTCGAATTTAGCTACGCGTCCACCAGTATCGAGGATGCGCTGCTTGCCGGTGTAGAACGGGTGACATACAGAGCAGACTTCAACATAAATTGAACCGCTTGCAACTGTTGAGCGAGTTACAAACTTTTCGCCACAACCACAGGTGACCTGTGTTTCTTTATATTCTGGATGAATATCTGCTTTCATTTTTTTCCCTTTCATATGCCTGGGTCGTCTTGCGAACAAGTACGTGAACCAGGCGTTTCGGTTACCCCCAAAGAGTAGGCGATGAGCCCCTCAACTGAGAAATCTGAGCGTGCTTATTCGTTACCTGGGCCCACTGTTGTCTTCTGGATTTGCATCAAGAATTCAACGTTGGACTTTGTTCCCTTCATCTTCTCCAGCAATAGTTCAAGTGCTTGCTGTGGTTCAAGTGCATGAAGAACGCGACGTAGTTTCCAAACAATGTTGAGTTCTTCAGTTCCCATGAGAATTTCTTCTTTACGAGTACCTGATGCAACAACGTTGACGGCTGGGAATATTCGCTTATCTGCAAGACGACGATCAAGGATGAGCTCCATATTTCCAGTTCCCTTGAACTCTTCGAAGATAACTTCATCCATACGTGAACCTGTATCGACAAGTGCGGTTGCAAGAATGGTGAGTGATCCACCATCTTCAATATTACGAGCAGCACCAAAGAATTTCTTCGGTGGATAGAGAGCAGCTGAATCAACACCACCAGAGAGGATTCGACCTGATGCAGGGGCTGCAATGTTGTATGCGCGACCAAGGCGTGTTATTGAATCAAGGAGCACAACTACGTCGTGTCCAAGTTCTACAAGACGCTTTGCGCGCTCAATTGCAAGTTC
Organism: Bifidobacterium breve; assembly: GCA_945898065.1. Lineage (GTDB taxonomy): Bacteria > Actinomycetota > Actinomycetes > Nanopelagicales > Nanopelagicaceae > Planktophila. The sequence goes on along the minus strand of CAMDHH010000039.1, from coordinate 7,725 downwards.
TGCAACAGTGGTGTGATCATCGGCTGGACGATCAAATGTTGATGCAATTACTTCACCCTTTACGGAACGTTGCATATCTGTAACTTCTTCTGGTCGCTCATCGACTAGAACAACCATCAAGTGACACTCTGGATTATTTGTTGTAATCGCATTTGCAATTGCTTGCAAAACCATTGTCTTACCAGCTTTAGGTGGTGAAACAATAAGTCCGCGCTGACCTTTACCAATTGGAGAAATAAGGTCAATAACACGAGTTGTCAAAATATTTGGCTCTGTCTCAAGACGCAAACGCTCTTGTGGGTACAGAGGAACTAACTTAGAAAATTCAACGCGATTGCGTGACTCTTCAGGAGTTGCTCCATTAACTGTCTCTAAAGTAATGAGTGCGTTGAACTTCTCTTTGCGCTCACCTTCACGTGGTTGGCGAACTTGTCCTGTCACTACATCGCCCTTGCGAAGTCCGTTGCGGCGTACTTGTTGCAATGAAACATAAACATCGTTTGGACCAGGTAAATATCCAGCTGTACGAATAAATGCATAACTCTCAAGAATGTCGAGCAATCCACCAACTGGTACTAAGACATCATCTTCTGAAATAACTGGCTCACGTTCTTCGCGCGGGCCGCGATCACGGTCGCGTCCACGATTGCGGTCGCGTCCACGATCTCTGCCACGATCACGGCGAGAATTTGAATCGCTCTCACTTTCGCCATCCTCATCATCGCTCTCAGGCGCTGAATTCTTTGCAGGTGCTTCTTTCTTGCGATTATTACGCGCTTCGCGGCGCGCTTCGCGTTCAGCTTTAGCTTCTTCACGATTCTTTGCTTGAAGATCGCTAATTGCTTCTACAAGTCCCTCTTTTTTCAACTTCGCGGCACCTTCGATACCAAGTTGGACAGCTACTGCCTTCAACTTAGGAAGTGTCATCGCGGAAAGCTCTGGACTATTGGAACGTACTGCTTCTGTTTCAGTCATTAGTTTCTTTTCATGATTGGCTTGGTTCTCTAAAGGAAAACTCAAGCGGTTGGTTTGTGTTGCTGTATTTATCTGAAATCTTTATTGAGCCCTAAGAAGAGGCCGTTCAGATAAGGCAAAGGTTAGCACCCATAAATGCACATGAGCAAGTTAGGCGGTAATTACGCTCGCTCCAGCTCGGGATATCGAAAGAGGAGTAACTACAAACTTCTCTCCTGCAGCACGTTCCATCTCGGCAATATCACTTGCTCCACCAGTGTGTAGAACTAGAACAGCAGGTCCTGCACCTGAAATGAATGCTGCCACACCGGCACTTCGAAGTTTGCTCATCAAAGTAAAGGAGGCAGGCATGAGATCTTGTCGGTATTGCTGATGTAGAAAATCTTGCGTTGCAGTAAAAAGAAGATCTGGACGCGCAGTAAGTGCATGAACCATAAGCGCGCTGTGTGCAGAGTTTGCAACAGCATCGGCGTGAGGTATTACTTCTGGAAGATGCTTTCGCGCCTTAGATGTAGAGACTGCAGATGTTGGAATAAATGCAACTGCGCCAATACGAGCATCAACTTCCATACTGATAGAGAGTGCAATTTTTTTACCATGGTGCATCTCCTGCCAAGCAATTGTTGCGCCACCATAAATTGCGGCTGCAACATTATCTGGATGACCTTCCATCTCTGTTGCAAGATTGAGCAATGCCTCATTACTCATCTGTTCATTGCCGCCCAAAACAAGTGAGCGAGCGAGTGTGAGGCCGCCAACAATGGCACTCGCTGAAGATCCAAGTCCGCGACCATGCGGGATGACATTGAGTGCGCGCACTGCAATACCGCGTGGTTTGCCACCAAGATATTCAAAACCTTTATACATGGCTTTGACCAATAAATTCTTATCACTTCGTGGAAGTTCTGCTGCGCCTTCACCTGAAATATCAATATCGAGTGCAACATCATCGAGAATCTGTGCAACGTATCGATCATGCATTCCTAGTGCTAATCCAAAACAATCAAAACCTGGACCTAAGTTTGCACTTGTTGCAGGCACTTGTACCTGAACAGGTTGGGCTCTATATGTTGGCTTTGCCATTGTTATGCCAATCCCAGAGCTTTTGCAGCGATTGCAGCCTTTACTGGAATGATCTTTGGTTTTTCTGCACTTTCGAGTGCCCATGAAATATCTTTTAATCCATGGCCTGTGACGGTAATAACGATGCGCTTTCCTTGTGGCAACTTGCCATTCTTTTTGTATTTAATGAGTCCTGCTATTCCAGCAGCACTCGATGGCTCAACAAATACACCTTCTCTGCCTGCAACGAGGCGATACGCACTTAGGATTTCTTTATCTGTTACTGAATCAATGAGGCCACCGGATGAATCACGTGCATCGATTGCTTCTTCCCACGATGCTGGATTACCGATTCGAATTGCAGTTGCAATTGTGTCAGGATTTTTTACAATTTTGCCTTTTACGATCGGCGCAGATCCAGCGGCTTGAAAGCCCCACATTTGTGGAAGTTGACGCGCAAGTCCATCTTTACGGTATTCCTTATATCCACGCCAATAGGCAGTGATATTTCCTGCATTACCAACTGGCAGTACATGCAGATCTGGTGCATCACCTAAGAAATCTACAACTTCGAATGCACCAGTCTTCTGTCCATCAATTCGATAAGGATTCAGAGAGTTCACGAGTGCAACGGGGTAATTTTCAGAAAGTTCCTTTGCCAAGGTAAGACAATCATCAAAGTTACCGTTAACCTGCAAAATTGTTGCGCCATGAATAACGGCCTGTGCCAATTTACCCATAGCAATTTTTCCAGCAGGTATAAGAACAGCAGGAACCATTCCGGCCTTTGTTGCATAGGCCGCAGCACTCGCTGATGTATTTCCTGTTGAGGCACAGATGACAGCTTTCGCACCATCTTCTGCAGCCTTAGATATTGCCATCGTCATTCCACGATCTTTGAATGAACCAGTTGGATTTGTACCTTCGTACTTCAACCAGATTTCATTACCGAGCAATTCAGATAAGTGCTGCGCCAGAATGAGTGGAGTTCCACCTTCGCGCAGTGTGATCACTGGAGTTTTGGCACTCACAGGTAGACGATGGCGATATTCCTCAATAACTCCGCGCCATTGATGAGCAACTTTTTTGCTACCAAATAAAGATTTCATTAGGAAGGCGCTCCTTCAACTCGGATAACACTTTCAACAGTGCGGACAATTTCTAGTGCAGATAAATCTTTTACAAGTGCTCCTAATGCTTTCTCAGATGCAGCATGTGTGACTACAACGAGCTCTGCATCATTTCCGGCGCCGCCTTGTCTCACAGTTTGGATTGAAACACCTTGTGCTGCAAATGCTTGAGCAATTGTTGCAAGCACACCTGGTTTATCTGCAACTTGAAGGCGAATCATCAACTTAGTACGAGCGGCACTAAATGGTGCTATCTCACGATCTGCATAATCACTTTCGCGGTGTCCAATCGAATCATCAGCAATATGTCGTGCAACTGCAACAACATCGCCAAGTACCGCACTCGCTGTTGGGCCACCACCTGCGCCGCGACCGTAGAACATGAGTTGTCCGGCAGATTCAGCCTCTAGATAAACGGCATTGTATGCATCGCGAACTGAGGCAAGAGGATGGCTATTTGGAAGCATCACTGGATGAACGTGTACAGAAATTTCATCTTCAGGTGTGAGTTCGCCAATTACTAATAGCTTTATGACGTGATTCATTGACTTAGCGAGTGCAACATCTGCTGCTGAAATCTTTGTGATTCCTTCGCGATAAACCTCATCGACTGTTACACGAGTATGAAATGCAAGACCTGCCAAGATTGCCGCTTTTGCAGCAGCATCGAAGCCTTCGACATCAGCAGTTGAATCTGCTTCTGCGTATCCAAGTTCTTGCGCTTGCCCGAGTGCTTCGTTGAAAGCTAATCCATCTTCGTGCATTTTTGTCAGAATAAAGTTTGTAGTTCCATTGACGATACCCATTATGCGTGTGATGTAGTCACCAGCTAAGGATTCACGCATTGGGCGAATAATCGGAATCGCACCAGCAACGGCTGCTTCGTAATAAAGATCTACTCCAGCTTTATCGGCTGCTGCATACAAGTCGGCTCCATGTGTTGCGAGCAAACTCTTATTCGCAGTTACGACGGATTTACCATTGCTAATTGCTTGCAAAATAAGTTCTCGTGCAGGTTCAATTCCACCCATCACTTCAATGACAATATCGATTGCTGGATCGTTGACTATCGAAAGTGGGTCAGTTGTAAATAGAGATGCATCGATACCAAGTCGCGATCCACCACTGCGCACAGCAATCTTTTTAAGTTCAAGAGGCGCACTAGAACGAGTAGAGAGTTCGGGAATATCTGAGAGCAAAAGGCGCGCAACTTCAGCACCAACTGTGCCGCAACCGAGCATGCCGATTGTGATTTTTTTGATTGCGCTCATGGGGTGATTCTTTCACACCTGGTGCATTCGGCGTTAAATATCGAGATTGAGGAGATCGGCTTCACTCTCTCTGCGCAGAATTACACGTGCTTTTCCATCTTTTACTGCAATTACTGGTGGTCGTGGAATGTGGTTGTAATTACTGGCCATGCTGCGCCCATATGCCCCAGTTGCAGGGACAGCTAATAAATCCCCTGGTGCAATATCACTTGGTAATTCGATATCGCGAATAACAATGTCTCCTGTTTCGCAATGCTTACCAACTAATCGAGAATCAACTAATGGTGCACTCGAAGATCTATTAGCAAGTGATGTTGTGTATTGCGCCCCATAGAGTGATGGGCGAATGTTGTCACTCATTCCCCCGTCAACTGAAATGTAGCGGCGGTTTTTTCCCGATTCCAAAGTAACATCTTTGACGGTTCCTACCTCGTATAAGGTAAACATTGTAGGTCCAACAATTGCGCGCCCTGGTTCAATTGAAACTTTAGGAATGTCCAGGTTGGCATTTTCGCAGGCCTTCTTTACTTGAGAATAAAGTGCCGGCAGAACTTCACTTGCTTCAAGTTCTACATCACCAGGCAAATATGCAATTCCATATCCCCCGCCAAGATCGAGTTCGGGAAGTTGGGCAGAAAACTCGTCGCGGAATTTTGCCAGCAATCCAATAAGTCGATCGGCAGCAATTTCAAAAGAATCCATATTCAAGATCTGCGAACCGATATGAGAATGAAAACCACGCAGTTCGATTTCTGGATATTTGCGCACTTCAAGAATTGCATTCCAAGCCGCACCACTTGCAATGGAGAATCCAAATTTCACATCTTCGTGGGCGGTAGCAATCGATTCATGAGTATGAGCCTCGATGCCAGGAGTGAGACGAAGAAGAACTCGTTGCGTCTTACCAAACTTACGAGCGGCCGCAGCAACTCTTTCAATTTCAAAGAGTGAATCCATAACAATGGTGCCAACGCCAGCATCAACTGCACGCTCGATCTCAGAGACAGATTTATTATTTCCGTGAACTTCAATTTTTTGCGGATCGATTTCACCAGCTAAGGCGACAGCGAGTTCTCCGCCAGTGCACACATCAATTCCAATTCCACAATCTGCGATCCAGCGAGCAACTTCAACACTTATGAATGCCTTTGCTGCATAGTAAACATTTCCTGCATTGGAGCCAAAGGATTGATTCAGAGCTTTATTCCATCCCATTGCACGCGCACGGAAATCATCTTCATCAATAAAAAATGCAGGAGTACCAAATTCTTTAGCAAGAGTTTGCGCTGATAATCCATAAGAATGCAAAATTCCATTATTGAATGAAACACCTGCGGGCCAGAGCGATGTACTCATCTTCTACATCCTCTCCGGTGCGCCAACGCCCAATAATGTAAGACCATTCTTTACTACTTGCTTAGTAGCCATGCATAGCAACGCGCGCGCAGTATGAATGGGTGCAATTGCTTCATCACCCAAAGGCAATACACGGCAGTCGGAGTAGAAGCCGTGATACACCCCTGCTAATTCTTCGAGGTATCGAGCAATGCGATGGGGTTCGCGAAGATCGGCAGCGCATTCAACGATTCGTGGGAAATCGGCAAGAGTTGCAATCAATTCATTCTCGCGATCATGGGCAAGTAATGCTGGATCGAAATCTTTAGGGTTCATCGAAATTTTCAACTCGTCGCAATTGCGCAGAACTCCAGCAATTCGAGCATGAGCATATTGAACGTAATAGACAGGATTCTCATTTGTATTCCTTGTGAGAATATCTAAATCCATCACCATCGGAGTCTCTACCGGGTAGCGAATGAGTGTGTAGCGAGCAGCATCTACGCCAACTTTTTCCACTAATTCTTCTAAAGTAATAATGGTCCCGGCGCGCTTAGAAAGTTTTACCTCTTCGCCGCCCTCCATAATTTTTACGAGCTGGCCGATTAGCACATGAATGTTGTAGTCAGGATCATCGCCAGCGCATGCAGCAATGGCTTTGAGGCGCCCTACATAACCGTGATGGTCGGCGCCAAGCATGTAGATACAAATATCAAAGCCGCGTTCGCGCTTATTGATGTAATAGGCAGTATCGGATGAGAAGTATGTAAGGGAGCCATCACTTTTTGTGAGTACGCGATCTTTGTCATCACCGAAATCAGTTGTGCGAAGCCACGTTGCATTTTCAAGTTCAAAGACATGTCCTTGCTTGCGCAAAATTTCAATACCGTGTTCAACAGAACCTGCATCATGGAGTGAGCGCTCTGAGAACCAAGTATCAAAGTGCGTTCCAAAAGTATCGAGCACTTTCTTCTGTTGACTTAGTTGGAGTTGATAGCCGTGCTCACGAAATTCAACAAGGCGTCCTGGCTCTGGCAAATCCTTTATTGCCGAATTTTCTCTAACTATTTCTTGTGCAAGATCAAGAATGTAATTTCCTTGATAACCATCTTCAGGTATCGGCTTACCCAATGCAGCAGCCTCAAGTGATGCCCCAAATAAATCCATCTGATTTCCGCGATCATTGACATAGAACTCACGCGATACATCCGCCCCCGCGGCGCTTAGTACTCGACCGAGTGCATCACCGACAGCAGCCCAGCGCGTATGTCCTAAATGCAGTGGACCCGTTGGGTTTGCGCTAATAAACTCGAGGTTAATTCGAACTCCTGCAAGGGATGCGCCTTGGCCGTATGTTGCGCCACTTTCAATGATCGAACTCACCAAATTCGCCTGGCTCGCCCTATTCAAGGTGAAGTTGAGAAATCCCGGACCTGCGATATCTACCGCAGATATAAGAGGTGTAGTGCCAATCTGCTTTTGAAGAATGAGTGCTACATCTCTTGGGTTTTTGCCCGCTGCCTTGGCCAGCTGAAGGGCGACCGATGTGGCGTAATCACCATGATCGCGATTCTTCGGGCGCTCTAGGGGAATCATACTTGGCAGGCTCGCTTCAATCTCTCCAGATGTGATCGCACGCGCGATTGCTTCGGTTATTACGCGTGATAGTTCATCAATCTGCGAAGGCATACGCCCAAGGTTACCGTGAGCGCAGTGATAAACGTTACCTAATTGTTAGATTGCAGAGGGGGAAATCCCCTGATCAAAAATTCTCTTTTACGCTCTTCTGACATAACCTACGGGGTGGTTACACCTTCCTTGTTTGGTCGGAAAAGATTCGGCCTAGGGTGTTTTCCACCTTTCGAAAGGTAATAAATATATGACAAAGCGCCATTTAGCGATTACTGCAGCATTTGCAGCTATCGCGATTGCACTTACTGGCTGCTCAAAGA
>CAMDHH010000038.1 GCA_945898065.1 Bifidobacterium breve | reverse complement strand
TATGTTTTATGGGGTCTGTTCCCTTTGTATTGGCCGCTCCTAAAGCCAGCAACGGCACTAGAAATTGTTTCTCACCGCGCTGTATGGACTCTCGCTTTTTGTTTAGTAGCACTTGCCCTTGGTAAAGAACTTAGATCTACATTCGCACTATTCAAAAAACCAAAAGTAATTGCACGCCTAGCACTCTCCACAATTCTTATCTCGGTCAACTGGATTACTTATATCTGGGCTGTCAATCATGAGCATGTAGTTGAAGCAGCTCTTGGCTATTACATAAACCCGCTTATTATTATTGCTTTTGGTGTCATCTTGCTCAAAGAGAAGATGCGAAAACTTCAGTGGGCCTCTGTTTCTATCGCAGCGATCGGTGTTGCAGTGCTTACATATGACTATGGTCGCTTGCCATGGGTAGCACTCGCTCTTGCGCTTTCGTGGGGTTCGTATGGTTTAGTAAAGAAGCAATTGAACTTAGGCGCTCTTGAAGGATTAACTGTTGAAACATCTCTCTCATTACCCTTTTATGGTGGTTATTTGATCTGGTTGGCTCTTGAAGGAACAGGGCAACTAGGCCAACAAGTAGGAGGAAGTTTCTTGCTGATTAGTGCAGGAATCGTGACTGCAATTCCGCTTTTGTTATTCAATGGTTCAACAACGCGCTTGCCATATACGATTATTGGTTTATTGCAATACATCACTCCAACTATTCAGTTCTCACTCGGAGTCTGGCTCAATCACGAACCAATGCCAACAGCTCGCTGGGCTGGTTTTATTTTTATCTGGGTTGCGCTAATTACACTCGGAATTGATTTAGTGAAATCAAGTAGAACGGTCGACAACAGCGTCGCAGAGCGAAAATAGCGCTGCTGATGCATCACTGACAGGTAGTGGGCCGAGTGCTTCTCGCGCCTCTTTTGCTACTTGATGTAGTTGCAGTCTTGATTGATCAAGAGCTTTGTGATTTCGAAGAGCTTTGAGAACTTGGTTTACAGTCTTTGTATCCTTTATAGGCTTTTTCAATAATTTCTGTAGTTCTTTATCTGCCTTATCAGTAGATCTCATAACATTGAGAGTGACAAGAGTGAGCACGCCTTCACGTAAGTCTGTACCAGGAGTTTTTCCTGACTGATTAGATTCACTAGCAATATCGATTACATCATCGGCTAGTTGAAATGCGACGCCGATTTTTTCACCAAATTTTGTAACAGTTTCAGTGACTTCTCGGCTAGCACCAGAGAGCATCGCACCAAACTTTGCACTCGTTGCTATGAGTGAGCCTGTTTTATCTGCAACAACTTGTAGGTAATGCTCTAGTGGATCTTGACCATTTTGTGGACCCTGTGTTTCAGTTATTTGTCCAATTACTAAACGCTCGAAGGTGCGTGCCTGTAAACGAACTGCATCGGTTCCAAGGTCTGCAAGTAAGTCTGATGCTTTCGCAAATAAATAGTCGCCCGTAAGAATTGCAATTGTATTTCCCCAGCGATCATTAGCGCTTTCAACTCCACGACGTAATGGTGCTTCATCCATAACATCATCGTGATAGAGCGTTGCTAAATGCGTAAGTTCGCAGACAACTGCTGCTTCGATAATTCCGCGCGCACTTGGATCTCCGAATTGCGCAGTAATGAGTGTCAATAATGGGCGAAGGCGCTTGCCCCCTGCTTCAACTAAGTGGCGTGAGGTTTCTACAACGAGTGGGTAGTCACCTTCAATATGACTTCGCAATAGCGATTCAACGCGCTCCATTGAGATCTCAAGTTCTGCCTCAAGAAGAGGCGAGATATCAGGAATCCCAATAGTTGGCATTAGCGAATAAAGGTTGCGAACTTATTGATGAAATCAATAAGCGGTGATGGGTACACACCGAGGGCCACTGTGATCACAAAAGAGAAGATAACAGTGATTCGAGTCAATACCGAAGGTATTACAACCGTGGTTGCATCCTCATGTGAATCTGTGAAGAACATCAAAACGATTACTCGAATATAGAAGAAGGCTGCAACAGCGCTAGAGAGCACACCGGCGATAACAACACCCTTTGCGCCACTTTCATAGGCGGCAGAGAAGATCGAAAACTTTCCGATAAATCCACTAGTAAGTGGGATACCGGCGAAAGCGAGTAAGAAGAATGCAAAGACTGATGCAACCCATGGGGAACGCTTACCAAGACCTGTCCAACGGTTGAGGTCGGTAACTTCACCTGCTGAATCGCGAACAAGTGTTACCACTGCAAATGCGCCAACTGTTGCAACGCCATATGCGAAGAGATAGAAAATAGAAGCAGCCAGTCCTGCCTTATTGAGTGCAATCACACCAGCGAGTAAGAAACCAGCATGGGCAATAGATGAGTAAGCAAGCATTCTCTTCACATCGCGTTGTGCAATTGCAACGAATGAACCAAAGAGCATCGTGATAATTGCAATCCCTGAAAGCAATGGTGTCCAGCTCCACTGAGCATTAGCAAAGACTGTGTAATAAATACGAAGCATTGCTCCAAATGCTGCAACCTTTGTCGCTGCTGCCATAAATGCAGTTACTGCAGTTGGTGCTCCTTGATAGACATCTGGCGACCATGCATGGAAAGGAACTGCGCCAACTTTGAAGAGTAAACCAATAGAGACAAATGCGATTCCGATAAGTAAGAAGATGTCATTGCCTGATCCACCAACTACTGAATCGCGAATTCCTGAAAAAGTAATATCTCCTGAATATCCATAGAGATATGCAGCGCCAAATAGGAAGAATGCAGAGGAAAATGCTCCAAGTAGGAAGTACTTGAGGGCAGCCTCCTGGGAAAGTAAGCGGCGTCGGCGTGAAAGGCCAGCCATCAAATAGAGCGGCAATGAGAGCATTTCAAGTGCGACAAAGAGCGTTATCAAATCACTTGAAACTGGGAAGAGCATCATTCCTGCTACTGCAAAGAGTGTGAGTGGGAAGACTTCAGTGACTTTATTTCCCTGTTGAATCGACTCGTGCTCTTCGGGTGATCCTGGAATTGCAGCTGCTAGCGCTGTGAAATTCTCGTTATCGGCGATAAGAAATACAGAAATAATTGAGATGATCAGAATGGCTGCTTGAAGAAGAAATCCTGGGCCATCAAAAATGACTGAGCCCATTGCAGCAGTGACAGATTCTGATTCTCTGATTCTAAAAACTTGAACTAGAGCAAGTAATAGTGTTCCAATGGTAAGAATGAGTTGAACGAGTGGACGAAATGCTTTACTTACGAATGCTTCAATTATCACACCAATAAGTGCGCCTGCTAAAACAATAAGCATCGGTGAGAGAATTGTATAATTGAGTACTGGCGCTGTGAAAGTCATTTCTTACTTGCCTCCCAATTGTGTTGGAGCGGGGTCACTAAATCCCATTTGTGAAATCACATGCGTAGCCGCAGGATTGATAACTTTGAGAAGTGGTGAAGGGTAGAAACCAAGGAAAAGAATTATCACAACTACTGGAGCAATTGCGACTCTTTCACGAAGTGTGAGATCTGAGAGATTTTCATTACCAGCAGTTGTTGGGCCATGGAGGGCGCGCTGTACTGGAATCAAGATATACAAGGCAGCTAGAACAATTCCAAATGTTGCAACAACGGCCGCTACTGGATATCGAGTAAATGTGCCGACAAGAACTAAGAATTCTGAGACGAAACTTGAAAGGCCAGGTAGCGCCAGACTCGACATTCCTGCAAAGAAAAATGCCCATGCCATAACTGGTGTGACTCGTTGCAAACCACCAAAGTCAGAAATTGTTGAAGAGCCGCGACGCGAAATCATCCAGCCTGCTACTAAGAACAGGGCTGCTGTTGAGAAGCCGTGATTGAACATATATAACGTTGCCCCGCTATGTCCTTGGCTCGTCATTGCAAAGATTCCCATTGTGATAAAGCCGAAGTGAGAGATCGATGTAAATGCAATCAAGCGCTTTATATCTTTTTGTCCGATGGCTAGGAATGCACCGTAAATGATTGAAATAACTGAAAGAGTAATAATTATTGGTGTAAATGTCTTTGTTGCTTCAGGAAAAAGTGTGAGGCAGTAACGAATCATTCCGAATGTTCCGACTTTATCGAGTACGCCAAGTAAGAGAACCGATGTTCCTGGCGTTGCAGAATCTGCAGCATCAGGTAACCACGTGTGGAATGGCCAGAGAGGAGCTTTGATTGCAAAGGCAATAAAGAATCCCAGGAATAAAAGATTCTGCGTTGTCGAACTCATCTGCAATTGTGAGAGTGCTTGAGTATCGAATGTATGTCCACCTTGTGCACCAGAGAGAACATAGAGACCAATAATTGATGCAAGCATCAAGAGGCCACCAAAGAGACTATAGAGAAGGAACTTCACTGCTGCCGCTGAGCGCTCCCCTGTGCCATAACCACCGATCAGGAAGTAAACAGGTACGAGCATTGCTTCAAAGAAAACATAGAAAAGAAATACATCAGTTGCGGCAAAGACGCCGATAGCCATCATTTCGAGAACAAGAATAAGAATGTAGAAAGTTTTGGTAGACCAACGTCCGTTCTGTGATTCATTCCAACCTGCAAGAACGACAATTGGTGCAAGAAGTGTTGTCATCAAAATAAGTACAAGTGAAATTCCATCGAGGCCGACTGCATAATTAATACCAAATGATGGAATCCATGGGTAGCTTTCAACATATTGAAGATTGATATTGTCGCGTTCAAAGCCAATAGCCATAGAAATCGTTGCAAGTGCTACAAGAATTGTTGATCCCAGTGCTATTTGCTTAGCTAGAACTGCATTTGTCTTAGGAAGTGCTGCTAAAACTGCGGCGCCAAGTAGAGGCAGGGCCATAAGAAGAGTCAATGAAATATTCATTATTTAGTCACCACCCAAATTGCTGCAACGAGTGCAACTGCACCGATCAAAATGAGTGCTGCATAACTGCGAACAAAGCCTGTCTGGCTTGCGCGAAGAGCACCGGCAGAACTAAGAGCAGCACTGCCGATTCCACGAACTGCACCATCAATGACAATCTCGTCAGTTTTGACCAAAGTGGAAGTGAGCGCTTGGCCGGGGCGCATAAAGAGTGCTTCGTTGAAATCATCTTGCAAGAGATCGCGACGGACAATTTTTGTAAGTATAGAAACATCTTCAGGTGCTGTACGTGAGACTTCACTGCGTGAATACTTCAAGAATGCAATCGCGACACCAATTGCAACCATAAGTAGAGCAAGGGATGTCACAACAATTGGCTTCAATAACTCTTCGTGTTCACCATGTTCTGCAAAGAGTGGCTCAAGCCAATGCACAAGCGCATCTCCACGTGAGAGTAAGAATCCTGAAGTAACGGAACCAATTGCAAGAATCACCATTGGTAACCACATAAGAATTGGTGATTCATGTGGATCTGCTTTTTCATCCCACCGTGGCGTACCTGTAAATGTAAGAATCATGACGCGAGTCATATAGAAAGCTGTGAGACCTGCACCAAGTAACGCTGCGCTACCTAGAAGAATTCCTTTGATACCGCCTGCATTAAATGCTGTTTCAATAATCATATCTTTGGAATAAAAACCAGCGAATGGTGGAACTCCAAGAATTGCTAAATAACCTAAACCAAATGTCACGAAAGTAATCGGCATAAATTTTCGAAGATTTCCATACTTGCGCATATTTACTTCATCGTCCATGCCATGCATTACTGAACCAGCACCAAGGAACATTCCTGCTTTGAAGAAACCGTGAGTAATAAGGTGCATGATTGCAAATGCATATCCAACTGGACCAAGTCCGGCACCCAAGATCATGTAACCAATCTGTGACATGGTTGAAGCAGCGAGTGCCTTCTTAATATCATCTTTAGCAGTACCGATAATCGCACCGAAGAGAAGTGTTATCGCACCAACAATGACAACTAATAGTTGAGCTGTAGGTGCGGCATCGAAAATAAAGTTAGAGCGAGTAATGAGATACACGCCTGCTGTAACCATTGTCGCGGCGTGAATAAGGGCTGAAACTGGTGTTGGTCCAGCCATCGCATCGCCAAGCCATGCCTGTAATGGGAATTGAGCAGATTTTCCAACTGCTGCAACTAAAAGCATTATTCCAATTGCCGTCAAGGATGCAGTAGATGCTTGAGGCACTGCCTCCTTAACTCCTGAAAACGAAACAGTGCCAAGGCTTGCAAAGGCGATCATGATTGCAAAAGAAAGACCCATGTCACCAACGCGGTTCATGATGAATGCCTTTTTCGATGCAGTTGCATATGCAGGCTTTTGATTCCAGAAACCAATGAGCAAATAAGAGGCAAGGCCTACGCCTTCCCAACCTACATAAAGGTTGAGGAATGAATTACCCAGAACTAATAAGAGCATCGCTGCGATGAAGAGGTTCAAATAAGCAAAGAAGCGGCGGCGATCCTTGTCGTGAGACATGTAAGAGATTGAATAAATATGAATCAGAGTGCCAACGCCAGTAATGAGGAGCACGAAACAAATTGAAAGCTGGTCGAGCAAAAGTCCTGCATCTACTTGAAATGAACCAACTGAAATCCACTCAAAAAGTTTCTGTTCGACTGCACGCTCTTCTGCTGGGCGAGCAAGCATCTGAGAGAGCTGAAGTAAACCAACTGCAAATGATGATGCAGACATGAGCGTTGCAAATATATGGCCCCATTTATCTGCGAGACGTCCTGCAAGTAAAAGGATAATTGCACCAGCAAGAGGTAGCGCTATGAGATAGACAAGTCCGTTATTGATTTGCATCGTTATCGCTTCAACAAACTAGCATCGTCAACAGATGCTGATCGACGAGATCGGTAAATTGTCACGATAATTGCAAGACCCACAACTACTTCGCAGGCAGCAACTACCATGGTGAAGAAAGCCATGATCTGACCATCGATTGAACCATTGATTCGAGCAAAAGTTACAAAGGCTAAATTTGCAGCATTGAGCATAAGTTCAACGCACATGAAAACAACAATTGCATTTCGGCGAACAACTACACCTACTGCGCCTATGGTAAAGAGGAGTGCTGATACATATAAATAATTAGCAGCATTCATTACTTCTCCTCCTCAACACTTGTATCGACTTCCCCAAGTTCAAATTTTCTAGAATCAATTACGTCGCCGCGAGCCTTGAGCGTTGCACTTATGGATGATGGCGCAGCGCTTCCATCAGGTAAAAGCGCTGGAACATCGACTGCATTGTGGCGAGCGAATACTCCAGGGCCAGGCAAGCCTGCGGCAGATGCAAGAGATCCTGAACGGAAACGATTGATTGCTTGCTCGCGCTGTGTTGGGCGAAGAATTGTGCGTTGGTGATGCGCAAGAACCATCGCACCTAGGGCTGCTGTGATGAGTAGCGCTGATACAACTTCGAATGGCCATACATATGTTGAGAATAATTTCTTAGCAATACTTTGAACATTGCCATCGAGGTTCGCAACTGTGAGGCCAACCATTTCTCGGCCAATACTTGCACGTGCAATGAGCGAGACCATCAAGCCACCAAAACCAACTGCTGCAGTAATCGCAATTGCTCGAAGGCCTGGAATAGTTTCCGTAAGTGAATCAGATGAATCAACACCAACAAGCATGAGAATAAAGAGGAAGAGCATCATCACTGCCCCTGTGTAAACAACGACTTGAACAATTCCAAGAAAGACTGCATCTTGTGCAATATAGAAAATTGCGAGAATGATCATTACCCATGCGAGCAAAATTGCTGAATGCACAGCTTTCTTTACAAGCAACATTCCAAGTGCTGAAAGAACTGCCATGGGGCCAAGAATCCAGAACATCACCGCTTCTGGGGTTCCGGTCTGTCCAACAGAGATAGCAAGATCAATCATTTATTAATATCCTGAGATGGATGAGAACCCTTTACCTCACCGCGATAATAATTAGAATCGTCCATGCCTGGATACATTGGGTGAGGCGGCATCAACATTCCTTGCGTAAGTGGTGCCAAAAGGTCACCCTTTTCAAAAATTAGCTTCTCGCGTGTTTCATCTGCAAGTTCATATTCATTTGTCATTGTGAGTGCGCGAGTTGGACAAGCTTCGATACAAAGACCACAGAAAATACAACGCAGGTAATTGATTTGGTAGACCTTGCCGTAACGCTCACCGGGTGACATACGATTTTCTTCAGTGTTGTTATCGCCTTCGACAAGAATTGCATCTGCAGGACAAGCCCACGCACAAAGTTCGCAACCAATACATTTTTCTAAACCATCTTCATGGCGGTTGAGCTGATGACGACCATGAAAACGCTCTGCAGTTGGCTCTTTTACTTCAGGATATTGAACCGTATTGACCTTCTTGAACATCGTTGCGAAGGTAACCCAGAAGCCTTTGAGTTGGTCGAAAAATCCTTTAGGACCATTCTGTTCAACTTGTGTAAAGGCAACATCGTTGACACTAATTTCGCGCGGTGTGATTGGTTCGATCTGTTCAGACATGATCGCGACCTTTCTGTGAAACATTGATGGATGAGATGTTGGATGGAAGTTCTGGAACAGCGAATGAAGGCTCAGCTGATTCGACAACTGGAGAATTCTTCTTCTTATTCTTTGCATTTTCAAAGAGAATATTTATAGCCATAACAATTATGACCAAACCAACTGCAAAGCCCATGATGACGAATCTAGATGCGCCTTGCATTGAGAGCACTCGCAGGGTTGCAACGACGAGAATCCAGAGAATTGAAACCGGAATCAGTACTTTCCACCCGAATTGCATAAATTGGTCGTAGCGAAGTCGTGGCAATGTGCCGCGAAGCCAGACGAAGATAAAGAAGAAGAAAAGAACTTTGAGGAAGAACCAGAACAAGGTAAACCAACCACCGAGCCATGTCTCTGTAAAGCCAAGTCCTGGGAGTGCGTGATACCCACCAAGGAATAAAGTTGTTGCAAGGGCTGATACAGCAATGATATTTACATACTCTGCCAAGAAGAAGAGCGCAAACTTCAGTGAAGAGTATTCAGTATGGAAACCACCTACGAGTTCGCCTTCAGCTTCTGCTAAATCAAATGGTGCGCGGTTTGTTTCGCCAACCATTGCGATGCAATAGATAACAAATGATGGGAATAGAACAACGGCGTACCACCACTGACCTTGCGCTGCGACAATGTCAGATGTGGACATAGAGCCTGAGTAGATAAAGACCGTAACGAGTGAGAGTCCCATCGCGATTTCATATGAAATAACTTGAGCACTGGAGCGCAATCCGCCAAGTAGTGGATATGTTGAACCGGAGGCCCAGCCAGCAAGAACAATTCCATAAACTCCAACTGATGCAATTGCCAATACATAGAGCACGCCAACTGGAATGTCGGTGAGTTGCATCGCTGTTGTTTGTCCAAAGAGGCTGACTTCACCTGTCATTGGGATAACGGCAAAGGCCATAAAGCAGGTTGTTGCACTAATAATTGGGGCAAGAATGAAAACAACTTTATCTGCAGCGGCAGGAATGAGATCTTCTTTGAGTGCAAGCTTTACACCATCTGCAAGTGCTTGAATCAATCCAAACTTACCAACTCGGTTTGGGCCAACGCGCTGCTGCATGCGAGCAACGATTCGACGCTCACCCCATACAGACATAATTGTAAGAACAACGCAAACAATAAATACAAGTGCTGCCTTTACAAGAATGATCCACCCTGGATCTGCTCCAATAAGTTCGGCTGTGGACTTCATGCTTTCGCCACCTTTACTACTGCACCATGTGCAACACCAAGTTGTGAAAGTAATT
>CAMDHH010000037.1 GCA_945898065.1 Bifidobacterium breve | reverse complement strand
TGGCGTGAACCAAGACCGCCGGTTACATACATTTTGGTGTAAACCATATCTTCCCACATAGCCTCCTGTGCTTTGAGAAGTCCTACATCACCTTTTTCTGCATAAAGATCCATCACTGCAGCATTCAAATAGAGTTGACGTACCGAGTGACCTACAGCAGTTGTGGCTTCATGAACAGTTTTGTGATCCTGCAAATAAGAAGCGGATGAATGATGAAACCCGAGTTCTTCTTTATTTGTAATCTTTGAATAGCCTCGACCGAGAATCATTTTCTCAGCCAAATCTAGGTAACTCTCAGTTCCAGTTTCACGATACAGCTCAATAAGGGCCGTCTCAATTTCTGGGTGACCGCACATTTGTAGAGTTCCTGGAGCAGCGAATTTTTTCACTAGAAGGTCTGCAAACTTAGTTGCAATTTTCATCAATGGTGCATCTTTAAGAACGCGTGATTCAGCAACGGCTGCTTGTATGAGGTGACCAGCTGTATAAAGTTCGTGCCCCCACCCAAAGTTTGACCAACGCTGATCTGTCTTTACCCCTTGAAAAAAAGTGTTTACGTAACCATCTTCTTCTTGTGCGTGCACAATTGCATCTGTTGCTTCTTTCAGGAAATCTGTCTGCTTCTTATCGGAGTAGAGATTAAGACTCCAGCAGAGAGCCTCTAAAGACTTATGTACATCTGAATCAGAGAACCACATTCCACGAAATTTAAATTTCGGAGTTCCCACATCTTGTAAGTTGGCAACCGCACCAGTTGAAATCAAATTATCGATGAGGTGAGGGATTGTGGTCTTTGCATTGTGAATCTGCCATCCTCCTAGATCACCTTTTTCAGAGAGCGTCACTTCATTCAGGGCCAAAGGCAGACTCTTACTGAAATCTTTGACCACGGGGCTTACTGGTCCAAGAACGCTTTTCTGACTCATCGATTCCCTCATATTCTTGTAGGTCGAAATTTTTCGAAACTATGTGATGAATTTAGGTTTTTATGCATAGATGCACAAGATTTTTCACGAAAATTTACGAAACTCTTTCGAATTATCGCGCTATCCTGAGCGTGTGAAAAGCGAAAAGGCCCCAAATAGAACGCTCAAAGATGTTGCCCTTGAGGCAGGGGTATCCATAGCCACGGTTTCAAAGGCACTCAATAATCGAGGCGAAGTGCATCCTGAAACCAGGGCACGCATTCTTGAGATCGCAGAAAAAGTAGGACTCCATCACACAGCTCTCTCCCGAAAATTTCTAACAGGGCGAACTGGAACTGTTGGATTACTCACCGATGATTTAGTTGGACGTATGGCGCTACCAATTTTGGCCGGTGCAGAAGATGCATTTGGATATGAAAAGACTTCGGTATTTCTCTGTGACTCTCGTGGTGATGCAATTCGCGAATCGTTTCATATTAAATCACTACTAGCCCGGCGTATTGATGGTCTCATTGTTGTAACGAGTAGTGGTCACATAAGAAATTCACTTGGCAGAAAATTTCCAATTCCTGTGATTTATGCCTACGGGCCTTCAGATGATGAGCATGATGTATCCGTTGTTCCAGATAATGCAGGTTCTGCGGCACTTGCTACAGAACATTTATTATTACTTGGACGTAAAAAAATTGCTCATATTGCTGGAGACCGTAGCTATTCTGCAACAGAGCAACGGGTAATCGGATTTCAACAGGCGCTTGCGAAAAAAGGTTCGCATATAGTGGGTGGAACACCGATGTATGGAGACTGGACAGAAGTATGGGGACGAACAGCTGCAAGTGCACTTATCTCATCTGGGCAGGAATTTGATGCAATCTTTTGTGGAAACGATCAAATTGCCCGCGGCGCAATTGAAATTTTGCGTGAGCATGGTCTGCGCGTTCCACGCGATGTTGCAATTATAGGTTTCGATAACTGGGAAATTATTGCAACCGGTTCAAGGCCTCAAATAACATCGATAGATATGGATTTACTCAAGCTTGGAAAGATTGCAGCAACTAAGTTATTCGACGCTATAGATGGCACTAAGGCGCACGGCGTGGAGAAAATCAGCGGGAATCTGATACTGCGAGACTCAACAAATGTTGCGTAGCGCTACTTGCTGAGCTTGTAATGCAGTGAATTCCAGCGAATTTCCTTGCGGAATTCAGTGGCATCAGTCTTTGCATTGATAGAAAGTAGTTCTACTTGAGCAATCTCTGCAAAGTCTTGAAGAATTTCTGCATCAACGGCAGTTGTCATAACTGTGTGGTGTGAACCGCCTGCATAGATCCAGCACTCAGCAGATGTTGAAAGCGATGGTGCTGGCTTCCATACTGCGCGAGCAACTGGCAAATTAGGTAGCGGTGCATCTGGTTTTACAACTTCAATCTCGTTGACAACGATGCGGAAGCGATCGCCGAGATCACTCATTGAAATTACGCGCCCCGTGCCTGGTGTTGCATCAAATACCAAACGAACTGGATCTTCACGGTCACCAATTCCAAGTGGATGGATTTCGCACTTTGGTTTTGCTGATGCAATTGAAGGACAGACTTCGAGCATATGTGCACCAAGAACCTTTGGTTCACCTGGGCCAAAGTGATATGTGTAATCTTCCATGAAGGAAGTTCCACCATCTAAGCCAACTGACATTGATTTGATGATGCGCAACATTGCAGATGTCTTCCAGTCACCTTCGCCACCAAATCCATAACCATCTGCCATCAAGCGCTGTACTGCAAGACCTGGAAGTTGGCGCAGCGCACCAAGATCTTCGAAGTTAGATGTAAATGCGCTAAATCCACCTGCTTCTAGGAAGCCGCGCATTGCAATTTCAATAGAGGCTGCGTAACGAAGTGAATCATGTTGCGCACCACCCTTTTTCAGTGATGCAACAACGTCATAATCAATTTCGTATTGTGCAACGAGTGCGTCGATATCTTTTGCGTTTACTTTCTCGATTGCAGCAGCGAGTGCGTTGATTCCGTAAGCCTCAACAGAGAAGCCAAAACGCATCTGGGCGCTTGTTTTATCGCCATCGGTGACAGCGACGCTGCGCATATTGTCGCCAAAGCGTGCAAGCTTGAGATTTTGTGATGTGTTCCAACCAATGGTTGCGCGCACCCAATTCGAGATTCGCTTTACAACAACTGCATCGGCGTAGTGGCCAACAACAATCTTGCGGCCAGTATTCATGCGTGCCTGGATATGTCCATGCTCGCGATCACCGTGAGCTGCTTGATTGAGATTCATGAAATCCATATCAATGGTGTCCCACGGCAATTGTGCATTTGCTTGAGTGTGAAGATGTAGAAGTGGCTTTTGCAAAGCAGTAAGTCCTGCAATCCACATCTTTGCCGGGCTAAATGTATGCATCCAAACAATGACACCAACACAATTCTCATTTACTGATGCCTCCATGCAGATTGCTTTGATCTCTTCAGCAGTCTTGAGGATTGGCTTCCAGACAATATTGAGTGGAATGGTGCCACTTGAGTTTAGGGAGGTAGCAACTGCGCGTGACTGATCGGCTACTTGCTCTAAAGTCTCTGGACCATAGAGGTGCTGCGTTCCCGTTAGGAACCAGATTTCAGCCTTCTTATTGGTTTCGAGCTTCATTATTTTTCTCCCTTAGATTGTCCATAAACATTTTGATAACGGCTAAAAAGTGAGTCGACATCTTTTTGATCAATAATTTGAAGTGTGCCCATGGTGCGTGCAATCCATGTTGTTTTAGCAACATCTTCACACATCACTGCTGCTTTGACAGCATCCTTGGCATCTTTACCAATAGTGAAAACGCCGTGATTTTTCATAATCACTGCGCGAGAGCGATGGCCTTTAAGTGTTGAAACAATGCCTTTTCCAATGTCATCGTTTCCAATGAGAGCAAAGGGACCTAGTGGAATTTCACCGCCGAATTCATCGGCCATTGCGGTCAGCGCACAAGGAATAGCACTGTGAATTGCTGCCCATGCAGATGCGTAATTTGAATGTGTGTGAACGATCCCGCCCACTTCTGGCATGTTCTTATAAACATATGCATGCGCTGCTGTATCACTTGAAGGTGCGAGGTCGCCTTCAATAACTTTGCCATCGAGGTCGCATAGAACCATCATTGCTGGAGTGAGATCGTCATAACTCACACCGCTTGGCTTAATCATAAAACTCTTGCCATCAGGCATACGCTCTGAAACATTGCCGGCAGTCCATGCAACAAGACCGTAGCGAACTAAATCAATATTTAGTGTGCAAATTTTTTCGCGCATTACTTATTTCCTTGCGCAATTGCAGCATCTCGAATATCTCGAATTGAGTGCATGGCACCATTATGTCCGAAGCTCTCATAGAGATCGTTGTAATGCTTATAGAGTTGGTTGTAAACCTTGGCGTTGGCAGCAATAGGTGTGTACTTCTCAGCAGCTACTCCGCCCATAGCAGCTGATGCTTCTTGAATATTCTTATAAGCACCCGCTGCAACTGCTGCATGAATCGCAGAGCCAAGTGCAGGGCCTTGTGCAGAATTGATAATAGTGATTGGCATATTGAGAACATCAGCATAAATCTGCATTACAAACTTATTCTTGATAAGTCCGCCAGCAGCAATAAACTCTTTTACCGGGACGCCCGATGCGTTGAATGTCTCAACAATCTTGCGAGCACCGTAAGCAGTTGATTCGACAATGGCGCGATAAATCTCTTCTGGCTTTGTGGCAAGCGTTAGGCCCATGATCAAACCTGAAAGTTTGTGATCAACAAGTGTTGAACGATTGCCGCTCTGCCAATCCAGTGCTACTAATCCATGTGCGCCAACTGGTTGCTTACTTGAAAGATCAGATAGATAAGTATGAATATCTACGCCAAGTTTTGCAGCGGCAGCCTGATATTCACCACTGGCATAGTTATTGGCAAACCATCCGAATATGTCACCAACTCCACTCTGGCCAGCTTCATAGCCAAGTGCGCCGGGAACAATTCCGCCTTTTACTACTCCGCACATTCCAGGAACATCATTGAGAACATCAGAGACCATCACGTGACATGTTGATGTACCCATGATTGCAACCATCTGTCCTGGAGAAACTGCGTTCGCTGCAGCAGCCGTTACGTGCGCGTCAACATTTCCAACTGCAACAGCAATACCTTCTGGTAATCCAGTCCATTGCGCAGCTTGCGCACTAAGTGTTCCTGCTTTATCGCCGAGTTCACCAAGTTGATGTTCGACTTTATCTATTACGAAATTTTTGAAGGCTGGGTTCAGCGCTGCTAAGAAATCTTGTGAAGGGTAGGCACCATCTTGATAAATTCCTTTGTATCCAGCGGTACAGATATTGCGAACATAAGTGCCACATAGCTGCCAGATAATCCAGTCCGCAGCCTCGATCCAGTGATCCATAGCAGCATAAACATCTGGTGCTTCTTCTAATAATTGAAGACCCTTTGCAAATTCCCATTCAGATGAAATTTTCCCGCCATAGCGTGAAATCCATTTTTCGCCACGAGCATGTGCAAGTTCATTGATGCGATCTGCATGGACTTGTGCAGAGTGATGTTTCCATAACTTCACATAAGCATGCGGATTGTTAGCAAACTCTTTCAATTCAGATAGCGGCGTTCCATCACTTTTTACTGGCAAGACTGTGCAAGCAGTAAAATCTGTTGTAATGCCAATGACTTGTGCAGGATTAATGCCTGATTCTTTGAGCACTGCAGGAACAGTTTTTTTGAGAACATCTACATAGTCTGTGGGAACTTGTAGCGCCCAATCTGGTGGCAATTTTGCACCCGATGTTGGAAGAGTTTCTTCTACAACTGCATGTGGATATTCATAAAGTGATGTTGCAATTTCGGCGCCATCAGAGACGCGCACCAAAAGTGCGCGACCTGAGAGCGTGCCGTAATCGACACCAATCACAAACTTATCTGATGGGGAGGTGGACATAAGGAGAACCCTATTACGCCTGCTTGAGGGACAGGCGCACCATCTGCCATGAAGCAGGTGGCAATGTGATCGAAACCTTTGTTCCACTAACAGTGGCTGTAATTGCAGAGACAGGTTGTACTTGCTCTCCAGTTTCGAGTGTATTTGTCTTTGTTAGATCTTTATCAGTCAAAGTTACTTGTTCAATAACTTTGAGATCACTAAATCCAGCAAGTTCAATCTCAGTTGTATGTGTGTCCGTGAGTGAGCGATTGACCAAGAAGATTGCAGAGCAGTTATTGGCTGCGTCATATGTTGTTACTGCATCAATTGCATTAACACTTCCGAATTTTTCGGTTGTGATCTTTGGTGAATCGATGCGTGTCATCAAGGTCTTACCCTGGCCATAACGCGCTGTGTATGAGAATGGGAAGAATGTTGTCTGGCGCCATGCTGGGTGGCCAACTTCTGCACGAATTGGTGCAATCACGTTGACGAGCTGTGCAAGACAAGCCATCTTCACACGATCACTTCGGCGCAAGATGCTTATCATCAAGTTACCAAGAACGACTGCATCTGCAACATCGTAGGTATCTTCAATTACGTGAGGTGCTGGCTCCCATGTCTTAGCACGTGGCAAGTTTTGGTATTCAGAGAGATTCCAAACATTCCATTCATCAAGAGATAATGTAATCGTCTTATCGCTGCGCTTCTTTGCCTTTACTGCATCTGCAATTTCGCATACTTCATTGATGAAATAATCCAAATCAGTTGAGCAGACCATGAACTCTTGAGTATTGCCATGATCTTGGTAGTACGTGTGAAGGGATACGTGATCAATAACTTCATATGCCTTTTCAAGAATTGTCTCTTCCCACTGGCCAAATGTTGGCATTGAGCGATTTGAGCTACCTGCAATAACAAGTTCGAGGTTCTCATCAATTTGGCGCATGCCACGTGCAACACTGGCTGCAAGAGTTGAATAATCTTCGGCGCTCTTATGACCTAATTGCCAAGGACCATCCATCTCGTTTCCAAGACACCAGACCTTTACGTTATAAGGATCTTTATGCCCATTTGCTACGCGGTAATTAGCCCACTTTGAATCAGCATCAACATTTGTATATTCAAGAATTTCAAGTGCTTCATTCAATCCCGCAGAACCTAAGTTCACAGCCATCATTGGCTCAACGCCAGCAGCTTTACACCAGGTCATGAACTGATCAGTTCCGAATTGGTTTGTCTCAAGTGAATGCCATGCAAGATCAATGCGCTTTGGACGCTCTGATTGTGGGCCAACTCCATCTTTCCAGTCATAGCCTGAAAGGAAGTTTCCACCTGGGTAACGAATAATGGTTACGCCAAGTTCTTTTACTAGCGCCATAACATCTTTACGGAATCCATTTTCATCAGCAAATTCTGAACCTGGTTCGTAGATACCTTCGTAAATACAGCGGCCCATGTGTTCAGCAAATGATCCATAAACTCGTGGATCGATCTCAGATATTTCGAAATGGCGATCTACGATAATTTTTGCAGATGACATGGGTGGTGCCTTTCAGTTAGGGGTTGGAAAATTACTTGATTGAACCTGCATTGATTCCACCCTGCCAATACTTCTGCAAGAAGATAAAGGAGATGATGAGAGGAATGATTGCAATAAGTGCACCTGCAATAACTAAATTGAAGAGGATTGAGTTTCCACCTTCTTGAGATGCTTGCGCGAACCAAGACTGCAGACCAACTGTGAGTGGGTAGTACTTATTTTCACTGAGCATTACAAGTGGTAAGAAGAAGTTATTCCAACTTGATACCAGCGAGAATAGAAAAACTGTAACGAGTGCGGGACGCAACATTGGTAGAACAATCTGCCAATAGATACGGAATTCTCCTGCGCGATCTATGCGCGCTGCCTGTAAAATTTCCTCTGGAATAGATTCTTGAACGTAAACTCGAATCAAGAATGCTCCAAATGGGCTAAGCATCGCAGGTAGAATGACCGACCACGGTGTATTTACAAGGTTGATCTTTGAAAGCATGAGATACAAAGGCATAACAAGTGCTGTGGCTGGAACCATAACCATTGCCAGGATTCCAGCTTCAAGAATTGATCGTCCCTTGAAGTTGAAGCGGGCCAATGAATAACCAGCCATTGAAGAGATGATCGTGGCGCCAACCGCAGAGGCTATTGAATAAACCGCTGTATTACGCATCCAGGTGAAATATAAACCACCATCTTGCGTCATTAATCCTTTGAGGTTGTCCATGAGATGCCACTCATTTCCGAACCACAATGAAAATGTGCTAAATAATTGAAGGTTATCTTTTGTCGAGTTCACAACCACCCAAACAATTGGCACTAAGAAGTAGCCAATCGCCAAGATCATTACAAGATTTGCAGTGTTGCTATGTGGTGCTAGATAGCCGTGTTTCTTTTTATTTTTGGTGAGGAGGCTCATTCGACTCGCCCCTTTCTACGTGTAAGGGCTAAGACGATTGCGGTCACCACGAATACAACGATTGCCAATGTAAATGAAACGGCGGCGGCATAATTGAACTGTGATTGCGCGAAGGCTAAGTTGAATGAATAGATATTTGGTGTGTAGCCGTTGCTCACTGCATTTGTGTAGCGAGCCAAGATACGAGGCTCAGTAAATATCTGCATTGTTCCAATAATTGCAAAGATTGTGGTAAGCAAGATTGCATTCTTGATTGCTGGAAGCTTTACACGAATAGCAATTTGAATCTGTGTGGCACCATCAACGATTGCCGCTTCATAGACTTCACGAGATAGCCCTTGAAGAGCTGAATAAATAATAATCATGTTGTAACCGGTCCAGGCCCATGTAATGATATTTGAGACTGAATAAATAAATACCTTTAGAGAAAAAAAGTTAAAATCTTTTGCGCCGAGCGACTCGACAATGCCTACAAATGGACCAAAAGATTCACTGTAGAGAAAGCCCCACATAAGAGCTGCAACTACTCCTGGCACTGCATACGGCATAAATGCGATAAGGCGAAAAGTACGTGAAAGGCGTGTGTTGACTACGTCAATAACAAGTGCGCCAACCGTCGATAAGAAAAGCATGATTGGAATTTGAATAAGCCCAAAGATAAATACACGCTTGACACCTTCAAGGAAGATCGGGTCCGTCAAAGAGAATTTGTAGTTTTCAAACCCTACAAACTCTTGACCGCCAACGAGTGTGTCAGCTTGAGTGCTGAGGTAGAGGGCGTAGCCCAATGGAGCAATAAGGAATGCCAGTACGACTATAAGGAACGGGATCATAAAGAGCCACCCGGTTATTGATTGTCGCAATTTCATTTTTAATCTCCAATTTTATTAATATTGACAAAAAAATTTATTTATGGCGCCCCATCCCTAATGGTTTGAGGCGCCACAAACAAATGACTTACAGGTTATCCAGTTACTTTGAAGCCTTGCTTCTTAGCGTATGCAACAACCTTTGCTTGCACTGTATCTAGAACCGCACTCCACTGTGTTTTCCCAGCAATGGCGAGAGTTGTTTCATCTCCCAATGTGGCGTAAATGAAGTCTTGGAATGGTGTCCATTCGAATGGTCCTAGCTTCTGTGAAGCATGGATATATGTTGGGTTGACCTTTGCATCTCCAAAGATCTTGTATGTGTAGTTAGCAAACTCAGGGTTTGATTCAACCTTTGTTACTAGTGGATACAAGAATGCGGAGTTTAGTCCGATATCCCATGCTGATCCCTTAGTAATTTTGTTCTGAGTTGGATAGAGCTCCATTGCAACCTTTGTTGCAAGTGCAGGCTGCTTGGTCTGGTTCATAACAGTAAAGCTTGAACCGCCCCAATCGCCATGTACATCTGCTCCTGCTGTCCACTGTGGTGTTGGAGCAACTGCCCATGAACCCATAGTGTCTTTTAGCTGACCTGAAAGATATCCAGGTGTCCAACCAGCAGCAACCCATGTCCAGTACTTACCTGTGTCATAGCCCTTGCCAGTATCTGTAGCCCAGAATGACTTGTCATCTGCAAGCTTGTTAGTTACGAGGTCGCCCCAGTAATTAATAACCTTCTTACATGAAGCTTGGTTGAGTTTGATTCCAACGTTTGCCTTTGACTTTGTCATGTTGTACTTATAAGGAGTACATCCACCTTGCCACATAAGACCTGTAGCCCAACCTGGATCATTGCCATATGTAGCGATGAACTGATCTGGGTTTACTTTCTTAATTGCAACTGCGGCTTCTTTGTACTCTGCCCAAGTTGTAGGAACCTTGATGTTGTTCTTCGTGAAGAGATCCTTGCGATACAACATAGCCATTGGTCCACCGTCAACAGGAATTGCATTGACCTTTGTACCGCTAGTTGATTGTGCCCATGCCCATGCTGCGTAACGGCCATCCTTATTTGATGCGCCGTACTTACCCATGTCCACGAATGGATCAAGGATTGCAAATGTTGGGAGTGTCTGGAATTCGATCATCGCTACGTCAGGGCAACCCTTTTTAGCTTTGATACAAGTCTTTAGCTTTGTGTATTCATCTCCGCCTGCTCCAGCATTTGTCCATTCAACCTGAACATCTGAGTGAGTTGCGTTAAAGATTTCAACAACTTC
>CAMDHH010000036.1 GCA_945898065.1 Bifidobacterium breve | reverse complement strand
CAGGTACTGAAATTACCTTGATTCATGGTGAGGTACTAGATGCTAGCGGTGATGTAACACTTGACCACTTGACTCTTGAGTTTCCTGGAATTGGTAGACCAGATGCTGGTCAAATTGATCGGGTGATTTCAGCTGGGACTCCTGGAGATTTTTTTGAACCACAATTTACAACCCATGGTTTTCAATTCATCAGTGTCGTTGGTCATCCAAAGGATCTGACTCCAAAAGATCTGATTGGGGTAGTCGTTCATAGTGATTTGAAGAAAACTGGCTGGTTTGAATCAAATGATGCTCGCCTAAATTGGTTACACGAAGCAACTGTGTGGTCACTTCGCGACAATATGTGCGATGTTCCAACAGATTGCCCAACACGTGAGCGTGCTGGGTGGACAGGGGATTGGCAGATATTCGCACCTACTGCTGCTTATCTCTTTGATGTCAATGATTTCTCGCGCAAGTGGTTAGCTGATGTTGTAGTTGGTCAGAGGGAAGATGGCGCAGTTCCAAATATTGCACCACCTGATTTCACGGGATCTTTCAAGGGACCAATGGCGCATATCAACGCATCCGCTGGATGGGGCGATGCAATTATTGCTGTGCCACTTGCAATGTATGAAGAATATGGAGATACCCGAGCGCTAGAAGAATGTTGGGCTGCTGCTGAAAAATGGATAAATTTCGGCTTACATCGCTCAAAAACGCAGCGCCATCCAGATCGTGAAAAGTTGCGTCCCGTAGCAGCACCTCACGAAGAATTTTTGTGGGATGCCCCTTACCACTGGGGTGAATGGTTAGAACCAGGTGTTGATACAACAGATTTTGGTTTTCTACTCACTGCAGACCGAGCAGATGTTGCAACACCGTACTTACATCGCTCTGCAAAGCAGATGATTATTGCAGGAAAAATTCTTGGTAAACCAGAATCTGTCTTAGATCACTACCGAAAAGTTGCTGAGAATACAAAGAATGCATGGCAGAAAGAATTCATTACATCTGATGGATTGCTCAATCCAGATACTCAGGCTCATTACGTTCGAGCACTTGATTTTGGTTTAGCGCCAGATGAACTACATGCGAAGTTTGTAAATAGGTTAGTCGAACTTGTGCGTGCTGCTGGCACACATTTAGGTACTGGCTTTCTTACAACTCCATACCTTTTGCCAGTGCTTGCAGATAATGGCCACCTTGATCTTGCATTCGAACTTCTCTTCCAAGATACGCCACCATCATGGTTAGGAATGCGAAATCGTGGAGCAACTACTGTGTGGGAATTGTGGGAAGGTATTGATAAAGATGGAAAAGCATTTGCCTCTCTAAATCACTACAGCAAAGGGGCAGTCATTTCTTTCTTGCATCGCTACATTGCTGGACTCAATGCAACAAAGCCTGCGTATCAAGAGTTTGTTGTGCAACCTAAAATGCATGCAGATATCAAAAATGTAAGTACCCGTCACATTACAAAATATGGCGAGATTTCAGTTGCATGGAAGCTTGACGCTAAAGCATTCACGTTGAATGTAAGTGCACCGCAAGGCACATCAGGTACAGCAATTTTGCCCGATGGCAGCAAGCATGTAATTAAGGTTGGAACAAATACCTTTACTTGCTGAGATTAGAAAGAGATGGAATGCGTACCTGATCCAAATCGGGTGCGCTTTCCTTTTGTTTCAAACCAGCCAATTGAGCCTGATGGAACAGTGATAGTTCCTGAATAGGAATTGCCATCCTTCTTCCAATCGATTGCAGCAGTGCCATAGCGTGTTTCTACGCTCGCTTTTGCCCATGTAAGTGATGCATGAGGTGTTGGTGCGAAGAGAATCTCTTCATAGCCTGGCTTTTCAATCATTGGTGAAATACCAGCAACATTGCGATACATCCATGTTGTAACAGCGCCATATGCATAATGGTTGAAGGAGATCATGCTGTTACCAGCATTTTCAAGATCACCTGATTGGAAGGAGCCGTCAGGCAAGATTGCATCCCAGCGCTCCCACATTGATGTTGCGCCATTATTGATTTGATACAACCATCCTGGAACTTCTTCGTTGAGAAGTAGCTTGTATGCAGAATCTAGTTGTCCAAACTTTGACAGCGCTGCCATAACGAGTGGAGTTCCAAGGAATCCACTTGAAATCTTTCCGTTGACCTTATCAACTAATTTTGCCAACTTACCGGCAACCGCTTCGCGTTCTGCAAGAGGTGCAATCTCTAGTTCAATTGCCATTGCGCAACCTGTGGCAGTTTCAGAGACTTCTTTGCTCCACTTCGCCCATGCTGACTTAGCAACTTGATCCGCAATTCCCTTGTAATGCTTCGCATCATCAGATTTTCCAAGAACATCTGCTGCTTTTGAAAGTAGAAGTGAGCTAAATGAATAGAAAGAGTTTGAAATATAAGTGCTATTGCACTTGGCAGCCCAAGGCTTATCTGCTGGTGCATCTGGATCTAGCCAGTCACCGAACTCGAATTCACCCTCAGGAATTAAGCCATCTGGTGCACACTTGCTCTCAAGATAATCAACCCAGCGCACCATCGAGTTATATTGATCGCGAAGTGTTTGAACATCTCCATATGCTTCATAGAGAGCCCAAGGAACAATTGTTGCTGCATCTCCCCAACCGGCGCGACCACCATAGAAATCAACAGAGTTTGCATGCATCCCGCCTGGCTCCACAGGAATATCTGGCACAAAGTTTGTAACGCCGCCATCTGGTTGTTGATCGAGTTCAAGATCTACCAACCAGCTAGATAAAAAGTTTTCGCAATCATGAATAGTTGCAGCCGTTGGTGCAAATGCTTGAGCATCTCCAGTCCAACCAAGGCGCTCATCGCGTTGTGGGCAATCTGTTGGCACGGAAACGAAGTTTCCACGCTGAGACCACATCGTATTTGAGTGCAATTTATTGAGTGCGGGATTTGAAGTCTCAAAGTAACCGATGCGAGCAACATCAGAGTGGATTGCGTCAGCGATAACACTTGTGATTTGAGCACTTGTTGCAATCTCTGCATATCTAAAACCATGGAATGTAAAGAGAGGTGAGATCTCTATTTCATTGGAATCAGCAAGTGTGTAATTATCTTCAGCTTTAGCTGTGCGAAGGAGTGCTCGGTGAAGTTCACCTTTGATGAGAACCTCAGCATGAGTAATTGTGACCTTGTCGCCAGCCTTACCCTTTACTTTGATGCGTACAAGGCCAGCCATGTTTTGCCCAAAATCATAAATAATGGAGCCGCGAGAAGTTTTTGTCTCACTTATTGCCTTTATTGACTCTGTTACACGTACTGGAGGACTTGTCATTGGAACAAGCTTTGCGCGAATGACTGCGCATACTTCTACTGTGCCCCACTGAGAGTCATCGAAGCCAACTTCGCGCCAACCCTTTTGCTCTTTGTTGAAATCGATTGTTACGCCATCATAGATATCTGCATTTTGAATTTCCCCGGTGCTAACTTTCCAAGAATCATCAGTGCCGATTTTTGTAATTGAACCATCTGATTCGTGGATTTCTAATTGGCACTGAGCAGCAGCGATTTCACCGAATACATTTCGGTATTGCTCCCATGTCAATTGACCACGGAACCAACCATCGGCAATCACCATAGAAATCACATTCTTACCCTTTGTAAGAAGGCTAGATACATCAAATGTGCGATATGAAATACGTTGCTTATAAGAGGTCCAGGCAGGATTCAAGAGTTCATCACTAACGGCTTTGCCATTGATTTGAATATCAAATAGACCTTGTGCTGTCACATAGAGGCGCGTGCGTACTCCTGTTGATTTTAGATCAATCTCTTTACGGAAAATTGCTGAAGGCGCTTTACCTTTGCGGCCAGGATCATTAGGCAAAGCAATTGGCTTACTTGTCCATTCTTTATTTGCAAAAAGTGGTGCTTCAGCAGTTACGGGCGCACTCCATGCACTCCATGTGCCATTGATCTGTGCTTTTACCCGAACATAGCGAATTTCCCGGCTTTTGAGCGCACTATCTGGCCATGATGCTTGCGTTACAGAGGAAGATTTTACCTGACCGCTTGTTACAACGTTCTTTGTAAATGCAGCATCAAATGCAACTTCAATCTCATATGCATCTTGGCGAAGGTCATTTCCTCCACCAAGAATTTGCCATGAGATGACAGGGCGTGATTGAGCAACGACCAGTAAGTCTGCGCTGCGACCAATTCGAATATTTCCAACTGTATTCATGATTATCCTTTGATAGATCCTGCGGTCATACCGGAAACAATTCTCTTGTTGAAGAAAATGAATGCCAGCAATGGGAATGCGGTGATATAGAGAATGTCTGCAAACAATAAGTTGTACTGGGTTGAATATCGGCTTACATAGGCAAACAAGGTTCCCTGCAGAGTCGCGTTTTCGTCGCCAGGTAGGAAGTACAGCGGATTAGTAAAGTCATTGAATACTGCAGCTGTTGCAATAATTCCGATAGTGATCGATACAGGCTTGAGAAGTGGGAAAATAATTCGGAAATAGAGATTCCAGCCTGTGCATCCATCAACAATTGCTGCTTCATCAATCTCTTTGGGAATTGTTCCAATGAAGTTTCGGAAGATAAGAACAGCAAAGGCCAAACCATAAGCGACTTCAATGGCAATCATTCCTGCCAAAGTCTTATAAAGGCCAATACGCTGTAATACCCAAATAGTTGGAACAATCGCTGGTGGAATGACAAGTGCTGTGAGCACTAAGAAATTGGCTACAGCGCTTGTATTGTCACGTTTGCGGTGCATGACAAAGCCAGTCATTCCGCTGATAATTATCAAGAAGAAGACAGAAAATATAGTCAAGATTAATGAGTTTTTCGTAGCGTTTAGAACATGCCAATCATAATCAGAGACGACTTTGGCAATGTTTTGAAATAAGAGCCATTTCTCTGGAGGAGACATATTTAGACGGAAAGATTCTTCTTGGCTCTTTGCCGCATTTACCACAAGGAAGTAAAAGGGCAAGATAAAGACAATAACTGTCACAATTATTCCAGTGATGTCCGCCCAAATACTGCGATATTTTGTTTTTGATTTCAATCCTTTGTTACGTGTGAGTATCACATCACCACCTCTTTCTTGTTGAGGTATCTAGAAAGAGGGAATACCAGAATGGAAACTACAACAAAGAGGATTACGTTTCCAGCCGTTGCTAATCCGTAATATCCGGATGTGTATTGCTTGTAATTGATAGAGGCGAGTACGTCGGAGATAAATCCAGGACCGCCACCTGTCATTGCCCAAATCAAGTCGAAGGATCGAAGCCCTCCCACGAATGAAAGGATAATGACCGAAAACATTGCGGGGCGTACAAGTGGAATTGTTACCTTGTAAAACTGCTGACGCGTACTTGCGCCATCGATGGAGGATGCTTCGTAATAATCTCGAGGAATCGCAGCCATTCCTGCGATGTAAATCAGTGTTGCAATTCCAACACCTTTCCACACATCAACTAGGGCAATTGAGACGATTGGCAAAAGATTTGGATCGATAAGCCAGCCAGGGCCATCAGTTGTTTTACCGAAAAAGCCAGCCACTGACTTAATAACGGCATTGATAATGCCTTCATAAGGGTTCATGAGAACTGAGAATGTAATACCAACACCGATGGTGCTTACAAGTGTTGGGAAGAATAAAACAGAGCGAATAAAGCCCGTTGCCCGT
The DNA here is from genome assembly GCA_945898065.1 of Bifidobacterium breve. Taxonomy (GTDB): domain Bacteria; phylum Actinomycetota; class Actinomycetes; order Nanopelagicales; family Nanopelagicaceae; genus Planktophila. Next base: position 5,176 of record CAMDHH010000036.1, on the reverse strand, counting down.
AGTTTTGATGATAAGAAAGTAGCTAGATAGAGTGCAAAAATAACTTTGAGCCCACTAGTTAGAACAGCATAAATAATTGTATTTCTAAAACCGATTCGTAAATTCTCTTCTGAAAAGTAGAGTGTGAAGTTTTCAATCCCTATAAATTCCCATTCTTGAAGAGTCCATCGTGTAAGGCTGAAGAATAATGAAAGAACTGTTGGAATAAAAAAGAGAACCATGTAAAGAATTCCTGCCGGCCAGTACAAAGAGCTTGCATATGGACTCTTTATTCGCTTTTTCTTCATGATTGCTTCCTTTATCTTTATGAAAAATGAATGAAATAGTGAAAGAGAACCGGCTCAAATTTATTCGAGCCGGTTCTCTTTTCTAACTAAGTACTACTTACCAGCCAGCAAGACCAAGCTGTTGTGACTGCTTTTGTAGATCCTTCTGGTATGACTGCGCACCCTGAAGTGCGTTCTTCTGACCTGAACCGATTTCCACGCAAATCTGTGAAAGGTTTGGACCCTTTACAGGTGTAAGGAACTCAAGCGCTGGATAGCTTGTGCCCTTACCTTGCATGTAGTTGTACAAGTCTGTGAATACACCAGTCAAGTTACCTGACACTGGGGCACCCTTAATAAAGTATGGACCTGATGGAGGTACAACCTTATTTTGAACCTCAAATGATTCCTTTGAAACTGTCCAAGCAACAAACTTCTTGGCAGCTTCTAGGTTCTTTGTTGTCTTTGCAATGTAGACACCTGCTGGCATCCACACTGTTACACCATTGCTCTTTGCATTAGTTCCTGGTTGTGCCATGAATCCAATGTCTGAAGCCTTTGTTGGGAAGTTAGCAACGATTGTGTCGATACCTGCAGAAAGCATTGGGTAGTGAGCACCCTTACCGAGTGCTAGGTACTCAAGTGCCTTAGCAAATGTTGTTGCTGCAACATCCTTGTTGTAGTAGCCAGCTTTTCTGACTTCTTCAAGGTGCTGGAAACCAGCAAGAGTTGATGGATTCTTTGCAAGAACAATCTTGTTTCCTGTGAACTTTTCTTCAAATCCTGGCATTGCAGCCGCTACGTTGAAGTGATCACCGAGTACGAAGAGTTGTGCTGTCCATGAATCTTTCCATGAAGAGATAACTGGAACAATTCCAGCCTTCTTGATTTTTGCATTATTTGCCATGAAATCTTTCCATGTCAAAGGTATTTGCAAGTTAAGCTTTGCATAAATTCGCTTGTTGTAGAGAATTCCGCCACCCATAGCTGTTCCAAATGGTGCAGCGTAAAATCCGCCGTCAGGACCTGTCGCAGATGGAATAAAGCCTGAGTTCACAGATTTTACCCATGGCTCATTCTTAAGATTGACAAGATTTCTCACTGGGTCGATTGCTTGCATAAGCGCACCGACGTTATATGAGAAAACATCTGCCATTGTTCCTGAAGCGAGTTGTGTCTTTATGAGAGCGTCACCCTCAACACCACCAGGTACATAGCTGACCTTGACAGTGATATCTGGGTTTGCCTTCATAAATGCAGCTGTCATTGCATTCCATTGATCTTGTGAAACTTGTGAGTTCCAAGTTTGGAATGTGATTTCTGTTGCTGCTTGTGCTGGTGCTGCGAGCATTGCTGATGCGAGAACCGCAGGCAACCCCAACATCAGCGCTTTAGCTAAGCGACTATTTCGAACGATCTTCATCCCTGCTCCTTTTGCTTCGATGAGTAAAAGAACCACCCGCGATTGAATGGTTTCAATTACCCGCAAAAATAGTCCTACAGGATTCAAGCGTCAATAGGTTCTTTATAAATGTTTGGTAACGATAACAATCGAGATTCTCAGCATGTGAACACGGTATTTACCCTCGTTACCTTTATATACCTCTTATTGGGTACTAGGGTTGCAATCTCAGAGCGGGTCTTTCGGTATGGGTTTGGAGAGGATTGGGATGCTTCGACGCTCACTCCTTTCTGTTCCAGGGGATAAAGAGGCGATGATTGCCAAGGCGCAATCACTTGCCGTCGATTCACTCTTTTTTGATCTAGAGGATTCCGTATCACCCCAATCAAAAATCGCTGCCCGAGCCCTCATTTCTCAGAGCGTCAAGAGAAGCCTCTTTTCGGCTCCTTTTATTAGTGTGCGTGTGAATGCTCGAGATACCCCTTTTATCGCAGATGATTTGGCACTTCTCTCTGGAGGCCTTGTCCGAGAGATTGATTCCATTATTTTTCCAAAAATAAATAGCATTGATGACTGTAATTGGATGGATGACCAACTCGCATCGGTTGAAAAGGCTGCCGGCATTGCAGTTGGAACTATCGCAATTGATGCACAAATTGAAAGTGCGCAAGGTCTTCAGAATGTCAATCAGATTGCGGGCCATCCCCGAGTTATATCTTTATCTTTTGGACCACTTGATTTTCTTGCTGACATTGGTGCGCCAACTCTTCATATCAACGAATCAACACAAGCAATTATCAATCATGCTCTGGCACAAATCTTAATAGCTGCTCGTGCCAATGGAATTGAAGCACTCGATGGTCCAACAGTCGATTACAAAAATCCTGAAACATTTGAGCGAAGTGCATTAACAATTTATAGTATGGGGTTTGATGGTAAATGGTTGATTCACCCAAGCCAAATAGAGTTATGTCATAAAGTATTTACACCCACTATTGAAGAATTCAAAAGTGCTATTGCTCTTCTAAAAGATTACGAAGGTCAAGGCGTCATTGTGCGAGATCAAGTAATGGTTGATGCGGCATCGATTCGAATGGCTCAAGTAGTAATGAGCCGCGGTGTTGCAGCAGGATTTACGCTTTAGTTACTTTCACAGACAGCAATTGCATCGCCTGTTTTGATTTCATCTCCATCTTTGAAGAAAATTTCAAGGAGTGTTCCAGCAACAGGTGATGGAACTTGAACGGTTGCTTTATCTGTTTCAACTTCCATCAGATCATCACCAACTGCAATCACATCACCAACAGCTTTATTCCAAGCAACAAGATAGACCTCATCAACAGTCTCGCCTACGCGTGGCATCTTGATAGTCATCTTCATTATTTGCCCGCCTTTGCCGGTGTCCAAATATTGCTAAACATCGCTGATAATTCTGGCTCTGGATCTGATTCAACCTTTTTAGCAAGAGCGCCTAAATCACTCTCCATCGTTGATTTCATCTGGTCGATTTGATCTTGAGTAATTAATTTACGGGCAATCAAATCTTGTTCAGTGACTAGTAGTGGGTCGCGCTTTTGCCATTTTTCTAATTCACCTTCAGGGCGATACAGCGCTTGGTCAGCACGTGAATGGCCAGAGAATCGATATGTTTTTGCTTCAACAAGTGTTGGTCCACCACCACTACGAGCGCGATCAACGGCCTCGCCTATTCCTTTACGGACTGCATGAATATCCATGCCATCAATTGCCATGTGTGGCATTGCATAACTCTCGGCACGTATATGCAAATCTTCAATTGGAGTTGTCGTATTGATGCGGCTGTATTCACCGTAGACGTTGTTATCGCAGATAAACACAACTGGGAGTTTCCAAATTGCTGCCAAGTTCAGTGATTCATGGAATGCACCAATATTTGTTGCGCCATCACCAAAGAGTGCAACGCTAATATTTTTTGACTTCTGAACTTGGAATGCAAGAGCTGCACCTGCTGCAATTGGCATTCCTCCGCCGATAATTGCAGAAGTAGGAAGTACGCCAACTGATGTGTCACACATGTGCATAGATCCGCCAACACCACCGCAACATCCAGTTGCTTTGCCCATAATCTCACCAAGAACGGAATGCGGCGTTAGACCAAAAGCTAATGCGAGTGCGTGGCTTCTATACGTACCAGCAATAACATCTGTTGGTTTCAAAGTTGTTGCCATACCTAGCGCAAGTGCTTCTTGACCAACTGCTAAGTGCGTTGTTCCACGAATCGAACCCGCAGCGAAAAGCGCATTGGTAATTTTTTCGAATTCGCGAATTTCAACCATGCGCTCATAACATGCAAGATCGTTGCCGTATAAGGCGTTGCGGCGTTCTAATGATGTAGTCATTTCGCCACCCCCTCAGCAACCCACCATGGTTGTGGTGCTCCGCTTTGAGAAAGTGCGTGCTTTATTTGACGAGCCACATCATCACTTGCTGGCGCAAATCGAGCTTCGAGTCCGCCATTGAATGGCACAGGCACATCTGGTGTTGTAATTCTAAATGGTGCAGATTTGAGGGATGAAAATAGTTGCGCAGTAACTGTTGCAACAATTTCTGATCCCCAGCCACCGCTTTGTGGTGCTTCTTCAACCACAATGAGACGGCCTGTTTTCTTCACTGATGCAAGAACTGTTTCGCGATCCCAAGGAATTATTGTTTGCAAATCAACAAGGTCCGCCGAAACTCCCGCTGCCTTGATTGCAGCCTCTGCAATGTTGACCATGTGACCAAGTGCGACAATTGTTATATCGCTACCAGTGGCGCGCATTGATGCTTTTCCAATTTTTGCAATCTTTGTCGTATCAACTTCACCACGCTCTGCATAAAGAATTCGTGGCTCTAAAACAATTACTGGATCTGGATCTTGAATTGCGGCACGCAAAAGACTGTATGCAGATTGTGCATCACTAGGCATCAAGACTTTCAATCCTGGTGTCGATGCAAACCAATGTTCGAGTGTCTGTGAGTGTTGACATCCAAAACCAAGACCAGAGCCAACAGATGCACGAATTGTCATTGGTACAGAAAGAGTTCCATTACTCAAGTAACGCATTTTTGCGCCTTCAGTTACAACTTGATCTAATGCAACACCGAGGAATTCAATAAACATAATTTCTACTACTGGTTTCAATCCCATCATTGCTGCGCCAACGGCTGCGCCAGTAAATCCCATTTCAGAAATTGGTGTATCGCGAACGCGTACTGGTCCGAACTCTTCCAAAATTCCTTCAGAAGTTTTGAAGGGTCCTTCGGCTTCGGCTACATCTTCGCCAAAAAATATTACTGTGTCATCGGCGCGCATTTCTTCAGCTAGCGCGGCAACAATCGCCTGTCGGACTCGCATTGCAGTCATGGCATCTCTTTCAAATACTTAGAAAAGTACTACTGGAAACGTTTGCTAGAGTATTGAAATGAAGGGCTCTAAGTCAATAATGAGCTATGAAAGATTGGTCACTTTGAGATGAACTTGCCACTA
>CAMDHH010000035.1 GCA_945898065.1 Bifidobacterium breve | reverse complement strand
GCACCCTATGTCGATGTTGTCTTTGGAACACACAATGTTGGCTCACTTCCAGTACTTCTTGAGCGCGCTAGGGTTGAAGAAGAATCACAAATTGAAATTCTTGAATCCCTCGAACATTTTCCGTCAACACTTCCAGCACGTCGCCTCTCTGCATTCTCCTCGTGGGTTTCAGTCTCAGTTGGCTGCAATAACACCTGCACATTTTGTATTGTTCCTACGCTTCGTGGAATTGAAAAAGATCGCCCTGCAGTAGATATTCTCAAAGAGGTGAGAGCCCTAGTTGAACAGGGAGTTATTGAGATAACTCTGCTTGGCCAAAACGTGAATGCCTATGGCGTGGATTTTGGTGACAGGGGAGCCTTCGCTAACTTGATACGCGAATGCGGAGAGATAGATGGACTCGAAAGAGTTCGATTTATGTCACCACATCCACGAGATTTCACTGATGATGTCATTGATGCAATGGCGCAAACTCCTAATGCAATGCCTCATTTGCACATGCCGCTGCAGTCAGGCTCGGATCGAATCCTTCAAACAATGCGACGTTCATACAGAACAGATCGATACTTGGGCATTCTCGAACGTGTGCGCACAGCAATACCGCACGCATCGATTACAACTGACATCATCGTTGGTTTTCCAGGTGAGAGCGAAGAAGACTTCCAAGCAACCTTAGATATTTGTACGCAAGCAAGATTTGCTGCTGCATACACATATCAATACTCAAAGCGTCCCGGAACACCGGCAGCAACAATGCCAGATCAAGTCTCACCTGAAGTTGTGGGCGAGCGATATACAAGATTGCACGAGCATCAACAAGGACTTTCGCTATCTGTAAATAAAGAGGCAGTCGGTAAGTCTATGAAGGTTCTTGTTGCAGATTACGAAGGTCGCCGAGATAGCGCACAATCTCGCCTAACAGGGCGAAGTGAAGACTTTAGATTGGTGCACTTTGGAAATGAGAGCGATGCACGCCCCGGCGATATCGTCGACGTTGTTATCAAGGAAGCATCTGCTCATTATTTGATTGGTGATGCTGGCGCTGTGCGCAGCACTCGCGGGGGAGATGCACATGAAGCACGTAATCGCGAGAGTGTGAAACAAGCACTATTACTTGGAATGCCTTCTGTTCGCTAATGGAACTTATTGTTATCGCTGGTGCTACTGCAACTGGAAAAAGTGAGCTCGCAATTGCAGTGGCTAAAGAAATCAATGCCGAGATTATCAATGCAGATTCAATGCAGATATATAAAGGTATGGATATTGGAACTGCAAAGCTTTCATTAGAAGATCGTGGTGGGATTACGCATCATCTACTCAATATTTTGGAAGTTTCCCAAGATTCAACGGTTGCCTGGTATCAAAACCTTGCCCGAGAAAAAATCACTGAACTCCATGCCGAAGGTAAAAATGTAGTTGTGGTTGGCGGTACTGGCTTGTATATCAAATCGATATTGGACGAACTCAATTTTCCAGATACAGATCCGCAAGTTCGAAAATCACTAGAGCTAGAGGCAGAGAAAATTGGCGCAGATGCACTCTTTGAAAGATTAGAAAAATTGGATCCAGCTGCTGCAATAGCAATTGATAGAGCAAATCTTCGCCGAGTTATACGAGCACTAGAAGTAATTGAAATTACCGGTAAACCGTTTACTGCTAACCTGCCAAGGGAGGAGAGTTCGCGCTATCCCAATGCAATGCAATTTGGATTAGTGATGGAGCGCGACCACCTCATTGAACGCATTGATGCACGTGTTGAGAAAATGTGGCAATTGGGATTTATCGATGAAGTAAAGAAGTGCGTAGAAAATGGAATGCTCAATGGGCGCACTGCGCAATTAGCGCTGGGATATTCGCAGATAGTGGCTCTACTCAATGGCACTATGACAGAGGCGGAAGCTAAAGAAGATACAAAACGCGCAACACGTCAGTATGCACGGCGCCAAGAGACGTGGTTCTCTCGAGATGGGCGCATCACATGGATTTCACCTGTACAGCCGCGCCTTGAGCGCGTATTAGAAGTTCTTGCTTCGCGCTAATGCAGATAAACTCGGGCTTAGATATGAATACCTCACTGATTGCAACATATGGCCATGGAACAGAGAATGATTTTGTCCTTCTCTTTGACCCACACGATGAGTATTCAATAACTACAGCGCAAACGGCTGCAATATGTAATCGTACGACTGGCATTGGGGCAGATGGCCTGATTCGCATTATTAAACGCGATGGCAAATGGTTTATGGATTACCGAAATTCTGATGGTTCACTTGCTGAAATGTGCGGCAATGGAATTCGCGTGATGGCTCGATATTTAGTTGAACGTGGCCATGAAAATGAGGGAATATTTGCTATCAATACTCGTGATGGCGTCAAACATCTTCGCGTTCCTATGACTGGCGATATTTCCGTCAACATGGGTCAAGTAAGCGATGAGGATGAACCCATCACGGCTGCAACAAATGGTCATATTTGGAATGGTTACAAAATAAGTGTTGGAAATCCTCATGCCGTTGTATTTGTTGAAGATATTGAAGAAGTTGGCGCGATGGATGAGCCACCAATTGTGCGACCCAAAGATGCCTACCCTGAAGGCGTCAACGTTGAGTTTGTTCAAATTACTGGAGATCACGAAGTAAAGATGCGCGTTTACGAACGCGGTAGCGGTGAAACTCGCTCATGCGGCACGGGAACGTGTGCGGTTGCATTCGCTGCATCACTTCATTCAAAGGAGCGCCTTCCATCAAAGTGGGTTATCTATCCACCAGGTGGGCGACTAGAAGTTGAAATCGATGGACATTCAAATGCAACTCTGATTGGTCCTGCTGTGCTACTTGCCGATCATGATATTTCGAGGTTTTTAGTTGAGTAAAGATAATCGCGAGGATCTAGATTTCGAAGAACTGATGCGCGAGAGCGCTAGAGCAGCAGCAGAATTTGATGCTGAAGAATCAGATTATGAAGTCGCATCTCAACCAGATTTAGCCGATCGCCATGCACTTCGCCGTGTTAAAGGTTTCTCAACAGAACTTCAAGATATCTCCGATGCCGAGTACCGCCAATTACAACTAGAGCGTGTTGTACTCGTTGGTGTCTGGACTGAGGGAACTGCAGAGATGGCAGAGAACTCTCTTGCTGAATTGAAAGCACTTGCAGAGACCGCAGGTTCGGAAGTTTTGGATGCACTAATACAACGCCGCGATAAACCAGATCCTGCAACATATATTGGCTCTGGAAAAGTAGTAGAACTCCGACAAGTTGTTGCATCCACTGGCGCTGACACTGTTATCTGCGATGGTGAATTATCTCCTTCGCAGTTGCGCCAACTTGAAGAAAAATTGAAGGTCAAAGTTGTAGATCGCACCGCTCTTATTCTCGATATTTTCGCTCAGCATGCAAAGAGTAAAGAAGGTAAAGCACAAGTAGAACTGGCACAGATTGCATACCTATTGCCGCGTCTTCGTGGTTGGGGTGATTCACTCTCGCGCCAGGTAGGTGGTCGCGCAGCAGGTGGTGCTGGTATCGGTGGACGTGGTCCTGGTGAGACAAAGATTGAAACAGATCGTCGACGCATTCGCGACAAGATGGCAAAACTTCGTCGCGAAATTGCAGAGATGAAAGTCTCCCGCGATACAAAGCGTCAAGAGCGTCGTCGCTTCAATATTCCCTCTGTGGCGATCGCTGGTTATACAAATGCGGGCAAGTCATCCTTGCTCAATAAACTCACTAATGCTGGAGTCCTAGTTGAGAATGCACTCTTTGCAACTCTTGATCCAACGGTGCGCAAATCTCAAACTAGCGATGGTCGCATCTACACGCTCTCCGATACGGTCGGATTTGTTCGCCATCTCCCACATCAACTCATCGATGCCTTCAAATCCACACTAGAAGAGGTATCGGGTGCTGATCTCATTGTTCATGTAGTCGATGGTTCACACTCAGATCCATTTGAGCAGATACGTGCTGTACGCGAAGTTATAACTGAAATTGGTGGGGGAGACATTCCTGAAATTATTGCAATCAATAAAGTAGATATTGCAGATCCTGAAGTTGTCATGTCTATTTTGCGTAAAGAGAAAAATAGTTATGCATTCTCGGTGCGCACGGGATTTGGAATTGAAGGACTCGTTCATGCAATTGAAAGTTCTCTTCCCCGTCCAAAAATTGAAATCACAACCACCATTCCTTACGAGCGCGGAGACTTAGTTCACGCCATTCATGAACATGGAGAGATCTTGAGTGAGGAATATCTCCCTGAGGGAACCGCTATCCATGCACGCGTAGATGGCGCTTTAGCGGAGCAAATTGCGCAAATTGTGCGCTGATTTCGGAATATAAGCGACACGCCGACTGTTGTATCAAGCAGAGAATCTCTAAATAGGCCATAGTGCGCCCGTTGGGAGAACTTTTTCTTCCATGAATCGATATGAAAGTAGGTGAGAGCAATGGCAACAGATTACGACACACCCAGAAAGACCGATGAAGAACTCCATGAAGAGTCGTTAGAAGAACTTAAATCCCAACGAGTCGATGCTCAATCCGGACAGATTGATATTGATGAAGCAGAAGCAGCTGAAACTCTAGAACTTCCTGGCGCAGATCTATCAGGTGAAGAGTTAGCAGTGCGCGTTGTTCCAAAGCAAGTTGATGAATTTGCTTGTTCACGTTGTTTCTTAGTCCACCACATTACGCAATTAGCACGTGGTGAAGGCGCTAAAGCTGTTTGTAAGGAATGTGCGTAAAAGATTTATTTGTTGAGTAGCGCGGTCAATTCATGGCCGCGCTTACTTGTTATTAGCCAATACGGCGTTGAATCTCGAGAATCTTTTACTTCCATTGTGATTCCTGTCGGTAGCCAAAATCTAATTCCTAGATAAGCAGCAGGATCAGCATTGCGCCCTCGGACAAGTTTGAATGATGGCGCATCCAAATTTAGGCAATGACCAATATATTTTTTCTCTATTCGAGCTGGACCAACACGTAATTCTTCTTTATCGACTTCAATGACCAATTTTGTTTTTTGGTAAATGACTACAAGGGCAATTGTTAGAACGATAAATGTAACTAATGCCGGGGTATCACCCAATGCGGCCCAGATAGAGAGCACGATTGAGAGAAAAATGAAATAAACGAATGCGATAAGCCAGATTGGGGCGCTAATCACTTCTCTATATTCCATAGGTATTACGCTATCGGATACTCATCGAGTAACCTTGCACTATGAGTCGGGTTGCAAGTACGAGCGCTCCACAAGGCGCGATGATTCCCGAACGCCACCCAAAGGCGCCACCCATCGGTTCAAAAATTCCATCACACTTTGGACATTGCTTTGGTTGCGGTGAATTACATCCAACGGGTCTGCATTTAGTTGCACATGCAGGCGACGGTGCGAATCTAACGGCAGAATTTACAGTGACGGAAAATCATCAAGGCGCACCCGGTCTTGCTCATGGCGGATTGCTCTCACTGGGAATGGATGAAGCGCTAGGCAAATTAATGTGGTTATTGCGCGCTCCTGCAGTTACTGCACGACTTGAAACTGATTTTTTACGCCCCATACCAATGGGATCTACGATTCATATTTCAGCTCGAATTACTGGGCAAGTAAGTCGCAAAGTTTATTGCGAAGCAGAAGGTCGATTGAACTCTGCCGATGGCGAGATTGCAGTTAGAGCTGCCGCACTATTTGTCATCGTTCCGATGAATCATTTCTTAGAAAATGCGCCAAAGGATTACTTAGAATATATTTCCAAACACCCTGAACTTCTCGCCTTTGTTGATCCGGAGTTTGAGATAAATCCATGAAGCATTCTGTTGAAGTCCTGATCACTCGTTTAGATCCAGGCGTACCTCTACCAAGTTATGCCAAAGGCGGCGATGCTGGCGCAGATATCGTGACGCGAGTAGATGTAACTATTGCACCAGGGCAGCGATGCCTAGTTCCAACTGGAATCGCAATTGCACTTCCTGATGGTTACGCAGCCTTTGTCCACCCACGTTCTGGCCTTGCAATCAAGCACGGCGTCACGATGGTCAATGCTCCAGGCACCGTTGATGCCGGATATCGCGGAGAATTGCAATGCATTCTCATCAATCACGATCCAAAAGATTCAATATCTTTCAAACGCGGTGATCGAATTGCGCAATTAGTAATTCAAAAAGTAGAGCGCGCTAATTTTGTGGAAGTTCGCGAACTTCCTGGCTCAGGTCGCGGTGATGGTGGCTTTGGTTCAACTGGCATAAAGAGCGAGGGCTAATGGAACACAAAGACGATAAAGCAAAAATCCTTGACGCACTCGGTGGCAAAAAAGGATTACTAGATTCAGGTTTGCCAGCTGTTCTATTCCTTATTGTTTTCAATATTTTTGATGATCTACAAATCGCTCTCTATGGGGCTGTTGGAACTTCAATAGTTCTAACAATTATTCGACTTGCCATGAAAGACACAATTCAGCATGTGATCTCTGGGCTGATTGGCGTTCTCTTTTGTGCATATCTTGCAAATCGAAGTGGTAATGCCTCAGATTTCTATATCCCTAAATTGCTTACTAATCTGGCTTATGGAAGTGCATATTTGATTGCAAACTTGGCTGGCTGGCCAGTCATTGGAGTAATTCTCGGACCGCTGCTGGGAGAGAATTTCATGTGGCGAAAGAATCCGCAGCGCAAGCGTGCATATATTCGCGCTGGGTGGCTCTGGGTCGCATTATTCTTTGGACGAATTGCCGTGCAATATCCAATCTATAAAAGTGGCAACGTGAACTTACTCGGCACCGTCAACCTTGCAATGGGATACCCGTTATTTATTGCAACTGCTTGGGGCACATGGCTGATCTTGAAGAAAGTTCCTACTGTAAAAGCGGATTAGTTATTGATAAAGCAGGCTTTGATTTTATCTTCAGCAGCAGATGAAGCAACGAATAGAAGTTCATCGCCAGCAGCAAATACATCGTGAGCCTTTGCGGTAATGACGCGACCATCTCGCACAATTGCAGCCAATGCGGCATCGTCAGGTAATTCAATCTCTTCTACAGTTTTTCCTATACAAGAAGAAGAATCTGGAAGAGTAAGTTCAACCAAGTTTGCTTGACCCTTTTTGAATGAGAAGAGTCGAACAACATCGCCAACGCTTACAGCTTCTTCGACGAGAGCAGAGATAATTCGTGGGGTTGATACTGCAACATCTACGCCCCATGATGAATCAAAGAGCCATTCATTCTTTGGGTGATTGATACGAGCAACTACACGAGGAACGCCATATTCAGTTTTAGCAAGGAGGGAAGTAACAAGATTTACTTTGTCGTCACCAGTTGCAGCAACGAGCACTTGGCAGGTATCTAATTTCGCATTATCTAGCGCAGTGATCTCGCAAGCATCGGCCATCAGCCATTCAGCATCAGGCACGCTCTCTAATTTGAGAGCCTTTGGATCTCTGTCGATAAGTAAAACTTGGTGTCCGTTATCTAAGAGTTCGCGAGCAATAGCGCGACCTACATTGCCTGCTCCTGCAATTGCGATTCTCATGAGGCCTCATCTGGTGAATGCGAAAGTGATTTCTCGGTAATAGCCATATCTGAATCTAGAACCATGACGTGCAGGAGATCTCCTTCTTGTAAAACAGTATGCTCATTTGGAATTAACGCCTCACCAAGACGAGTAATAAAGGCAACGCGAGCAGGCGTGATTTGATCAATGAGTAATGCAGCTTTTCCATACCAGCTCTTATGTGGATGCATTTCAGCTAATTGAGCAGTTCCCGTTGCATCGCGCCACTCAGAGCGTGAACCCTCAGGCAGAATACGTCGAAGAATCTGATCGCTGGCCCAAATAACGGTTGCAACTGTTGGGATACCAAGGCGCTGATAAATTTCGGCGCGACCTGGATCATAAATTCGAGCGACAGTATTTACAACGCCATATGTTTCGCGAGCAACACGAGCTGCCAGAATATTTGAATTATCACCATTACTCACAGCTGCAAATGCATCTGCTCGCTCAATGCCAGCTTCTAGAAGAGTGTCACTATCAAAACCAACACCTGTAATTGTCTGACCCTTGAAATCTGGACCAAGACGTCGAAATGCTTCACGGGCTTGATCGATGATTGCAACGCTATGTCCTGCTGCCTCAAGTTCGATAGCTAAAGAGGAGCCGACTCGACCGCAACCCATAATGACGACGTGCACAAGATGTAACTTACACCCATAGGCTTACATCTATGGCATCTGAGAAGGTAACCCCGAAAAAAATGGTCGTTGGCCAACGAGTTGCCGTAACAATAGAAAAAGTAGCCCATGGCGGCCACTTTATTGCCCGTCATGAGGGCGCAGTAATTTTTGTACGCCATGCAATACCGGGCGAAGAGTGCACAATCGAAATTTCAAGTGTGGGATCAAGTTTCAATAGAGGCGATGTTCTCAGCGTAGAAAAGGCCTCTGCCGATCGAGTGAGCCCTCCATGTTCATATGCGCATCGCTTAGGTTGTGGTGGTTGCGACTTCCAGCACATAGAAATTAGCGCTCAGAGGGAACTTAAAAGTGATGTTATTCGTGAGCAATTTGCACGTATCGCAAAAATGGAAGTAGATGTTGAAGTAGAAGAAGTTGGACCGGCTCTAGGTTGGCGTACTCGCGCAACTGCATCAGTGACAAAGAGTGGAAAACTCGGATTTATCTCTGCGCGGAGCCACAACGTCATTGCTATCGAAAATTGCCCAATTACCGCTCCGGGAATTGGATTTTCAACTCTCGCAAAGAAGCAATGGGAAGCGGGTGCAAAAATTGATTTAGCCACCTCTTCAACAGGTGAGAGTTATGTAACTGGGGATCGTGCAGAACTGATGCATGAAAAAGTTGGCAATAGCGTGTTAGAAGTAAGTAATGATTCTTTCTGGCAAAGTCATATCAATGCACCAAGAGTTCTGACAGAAATTGTCTCTGAGTATGCAAAGGTGCAAAGTGGTGAACATGTTTTAGATCTCTATGGCGGGGTCGGTCTATTTACCAGTGCGCTCATCGATCAAGTGGGCCCCACAGGTCGAGTTGATTTAGTTGAAGGAAGCAAGAGTGCAACCGCTGATGCAAAGAGAAATTTTGCGGCACATCTAAATGTAAATATTGTTACAGCATCTGTAGAGCGAGCAATTACTCGCATTGATGGGGGAGATGTCGTAATTCTGGACCCGCCTCGCGAAGGTGCTGGCAAAGAAGTAATTAGTGAACTTGCTCGCATTGCACCTCGTGTAATTGTTTATGTTGCATGCGATCCCGCAGCACTTGCTCGAGATACGACATATTTGCACGAAGTGGGCTATTCACTCAAGCAAATGCGTGCATTTGATCTCTTTCCCATGACACATCACATCGAAACAGTTGCACTTTATGAACAAAGTAATGTATCTTGATGTCAAGATACTTTTAGAAAGTGGAGCCTCGAATGAGCAAGAACTCTTATAACGCTAAGAAGACTTTAGATGTAGCGGGTAAGAGTTTTGAGATTTTTGATATTACTGCAATCGATGGCGCAAAAGATCTTCCATTTAGTTTGAAAGTATTACTTGAGAATTTATTGCGCACAGAAGATGGCGCCAACATAACTGCCGAACACATTAAAGCCCTTGCTAACTGGGATCCATCTGTTGAGCCAGATACTGAAATTCAATTCACGCCAGCTCGCGTTGTTATGCAAGATTTTACGGGCGTACCGTGCATCGTTGACCTCGCAACTATGCGCGAGGCGATCGTTGAATTAGGTGGCGACGCTTCTAAGGTAAACCCACTAGCACCTGCTGAACTAGTAATCGATCACAGCGTTATTGCAGATGTCTTTGGTACAAAGAGTTCTTTTGAAGAAAACACAGATATTGAATACGAGCGCAACCAAGAGCGTTATCGCTTCTTGCGATGGGGCCAGAGCGCCTTTGATGAATTCAAAGTTGTGCCACCTGGAACAGGAATTGTTCACCAAGTAAATATTGAATTCCTTGCACGCGTCATCATGACTCGCACCGTCAATGGAGTCCTTCGTGCATATCCAGACACAGTCGTTGGTACAGATTCACATACAACGATGGTCAATGGCCTTGGAGTACTTGGTTGGGGAGTTGGCGGAATTGAGGCAGAGGCAGCCCTTCTTGGTCAGCCAGTCTCGATGTTGATTCCACGTGTTGTTGGTTTCAAACTCAGCGGCACTCTGCCACTGGGAACAACAGCTACTGACTTAGCGCTGACAATTACGCAGATGCTTCGCAAGCATGGTGTTGTTGGAAAGTTTGTAGAATTTTATGGCCCAGGAGTTGTTGCAGTTCCTATGGCCAATCGCGCAACTATTGGAAATATGAGTCCTGAATATGGATCAACGTGCGCAATTTTTCCAATCGATGAAGAGACTCTGCGCTACTTACGTCTTACTGGTCGTAGCGAAGATGCAGTTGCACTCGTTGAGCAATATGCAAAGAAGCAAGGACTATGGCATGACCCATCGCTAACCCCACGTTTTTCTGAAAATATTGAACTCGATCTATCAACTGTTGTGCCATCTATTGCGGGACCTAAGCGTCCGCAAGATCGCATTTCACTCAGTGATTCAAAGTCATCATTTGAAAACATTTTGCCAACATATTTTTCAGATAAGACCGAAAAATCCGCTGTTGCAATCAAGGTACGCAATGAAGCAACCACAATCAAAAATGGCGATGTTGTAATCGCATCAATTACTTCTTGCACAAATACTTCTAATCCATCAGTAATGATTGGCGCAGCACTTCTTGCAAAGAAAGCGGTTGAGAAGGGCTTGAAATCAAAGCCATGGGTAAAGACAACGCTTGCTCCTGGTTCAAAAGTTGTTACTGATTATTACGACCGCGCAGGACTCACTCATTACATGCAGGAGTTGGGTTTCCACCTTGTTGGCTACGGCTGCGTTACATGTATCGGTAACTCAGGACCACTACCTATCGAAATTAGCAAGGCAGTCAACGAAAACGATTTAGCAGTAACTGCAGTCCTATCTGGTAACCGCAACTTTGAGGGTCGCATTAGCCCAGATGTGAAGATGAACTATTTGGCTTCACCCCCACTCGTTGTTGCATATGCAATTGCAGGAACTATGGATCACGATTTCGAAAAAGACTCTTTAGGCAATGACAAAGATGGCAAGCCTGTGTATCTCAAAGATATCTGGCCATCACCAGAAGAGATTCAAAGCGTCATCGATGCCTCTATCTCATCTGAGATGTTTACAAAAGATTATGCAAGTGTCTTTGATGGCGATCATCGCTGGAAATCACTTGCAACTCCAACAGGTAAAACTTTTGAGTGGGACCCGAAGTCAACCTATGTGCGTCGCCCACCATATTTTGACGGTATGCCAAAGAAGCCAACACCAGTTACTGATATTGCTGGTGCGCGCGTAATAGCTATTTTGGGTGATTCTGTAACAACAGATCACATCTCTCCAGCTGGAAATATCAAAGTAGAGTCACCTGCTGGAAAATATTTAGCAGAGCATGGAGTTGATCGTAAAGATTTCAACTCATATGGTTCACGTCGCGGTAATCACGAAATCATGATTCGTGGAACATTTGCAAATATTCGCTTGAAGAACATGTTGCTCGATGGAGTCGAGGGCGGCTTTACTCGCAACTTCTTACAAGGTGGAGCGCAATCAACTATTTACGATGCATCTGTTGATTACATCAATGCGGGTGTCCCACTAGTTATTTTGGCTGGTAAAGAATATGGATCAGGATCATCGCGTGACTGGGCAGCAAAGGGCACGGCACTTCTAGGTGTTCGCGCAGTAATTGCTGAAAGCTTCGAACGCATCCACCGCTCTAACTTGATCGGTATGGGCGTCCTGCCTTTGCAATTTCTTGATGGCCAGAGCGCGCAATCACTTGGCCTTACCGGTGAAGAAATATTTACGATTTCAGGAGTTGTCGAACTCAATGGTGGTAGCACTCCCAAGCAGGTAAGTGTTAGCGCGGGGGATAAGAAATTTAGTGCGAAAGTACGCATCGATACACCGGGTGAGGCAGATTACTATCGCCACGGCGGAATCATGCAGTATGTATTGCGCTCACTACTCGCTAATTAGTGCAATATTGAGGGCAACAAACTAGAATTGCGCTC
>CAMDHH010000034.1 GCA_945898065.1 Bifidobacterium breve | reverse complement strand
CTGGCATTGACTTATGGCACGCTGTTGAGTTCTCAAGGTACGGATGCGCACTGCGTCAAGGAATTTCTTCCTATTTTCAGGGCAGACCGCCAAACCTAGTGCATGCACGCAGGCGGGGTCAAACCGCCCAAATTACGCTCTAGATGAGGTGATCGATGCTGTCCAGCCTCAATCGTCTGGTGCACAGCAAGGAGCGTAACTATAGGCCTCCCCTGCCACAGGGTCAAATCGGGATAATCGCGCTAAATTCACATTGAAAATGGCGAGAAAAAAACCCTAAAAGCCATCTCCGCTAAGCTTTTAGGGCGATGAGCAGTGTTAGCTAAATGAGCTCTATCGCCGCAAGATCTCTCTTGCCCTTTCTCAAAACTGCATACTTTCCGCATAAAAAGTCACTTTTTGAGGGTGCGAAATCTTCTCCGTTAATTTTTACGTTATTGAGATATGCGCCACCCTCTTTGACGATGCGTCGCGCCGCCGATTTCGAATCTACGACGCCAGCAGCAGTAATGAGGTCAACCCATGTCGGAATATCTTCCTTTTTCGAGATAGTTGCCCGCGGTAATTCTGCAAGAGCGCTAGCAAGTGTTGCTTCATCGAGTTCACCAAGTTCGCCTTGACCAAAGAGTGCACGTGCTGCTGCTTCAACTCTCTGTGTTGTCTCTGCGCCATGTAGAAGTGTTGTTAGTTCGCGCGCAAGGGATCGATGTGCTTCACGCAAACCCGGATTCTCGTTGTGTGACTTCTCAAGTGCGTTGATTTCCTCGTGTGATAAGAATGAAAAAACTTTCAAGAAATTGATTACATCTTTATCTTCTGAATTCAACCAAAATTGGAAGAATGCATATGGCGATGTCATTTCGGGATCTAGCCAAACACTTCCACCCGCTGTCTTTCCAAATTTGGATCCATCGGATTTTGTTAGAAGTGGAACTGTCAGTGCGTGACCACTTCCACCTTCGACGCGGCGAATCAAATCTAGACCCGCAACAATATTTCCCCATTGATCAGATCCACCTAATTGCAAGGTGCAATCGTGACGCTTGAAGAGTTCTAAGTAATCATAAGATTGCAGAACTTGATATGAGAATTCAGTGTATGAAATCCCACCCGCATCCAATCGTGAAGCAACTGAATCCTTAGCAAGCATCTGATTGACACTGAAATGTTTACCAATATCGCGCAAAAATTCAATTGCAGATAAGGGTGAAGTCCAATCAAGATTATTTACTACTCGTGCAGGATTCTTAGGAGCATCAAAATCTAGAAATGCTGAGACCTGTGTGCGGATACGTGAGACCCAGTTTTCAACTATCTCAGTTGAGTTTAGGGAGCGTTCTTCATTTCGACCGCTGGGATCACCGACTAAGCCGGTCGCTCCGCCCACGAGTGCAATGGGATTATGGCCCGCTAATTGAAATCTACGAAGAACTAAAAGAACTACTAAGTTTCCGCAGTGCAGACTTGGAGCGGTTGGATCAAACCCAACATAGAGAGTGATCGGCTTAGATAACGCCTCTGCAAGCGCCTTCTCATCCGTGGATTGCGCAAGCAATCCGCGCCAGCGAAGGTCATCTAATAAATTCATGCCCTCATCATTCCTGTAAATGCCTTCTGGGCGTCGCCAATACTCTTTTGCGTTGCGACATTTTCGGAGCGCGCCTTCTTTATCTGGGCATTTACTTGAGAAGGCGCTGTTCCGCCATGTGTCACACGAGCATCTAGCGCACCTTTGACTGTGAGAACTGCTCGTACTCCCCCATCGAGGGAGGCATGTATTGAAGAATATTCCAAATCACTGAGTTCATGTAACTCACGATTCGTAGATTCGCATAGAGTCACACACTTTCCAGCAGCCTCATGTGCTTGTGCAAAAGGAATCTTCTTCAATACTAAGTAATCAGCAATTTCTGTAGCAAGTGAGAATCCAAGAGGAGCTGCATCCAACATCTTTTGACGATCGAAATCCGTTGTTGCAACCATTCCCGTCACTGCAGGAAGAACTAGAAGCAGAGTATCGATGCTATCGAAGAGTGGTTCTTTATCTTCTTGAAGATCTCGGTTATATGCAAAAGGTAATCCTTTGAGCATTGTGAGGACAGAGACAAGATTTCCAACGAGTCGTCCAGACTTGCCGCGAGCGAGTTCGGCCATATCTGGATTTTTCTTCTGCGGCATAATCGATGATCCTGTTGAATATTGATCCGCAACTTTTGCCCATGCAAATTCTGTCGATGCCCAGTACGTCCATTCTTCACCGATGCGTGAAAGGTGAATACCAACCATTGACATTATGTAAAGCGCTTCAGCTACATAGTCACGATCACTCACTGCGTCGATGCTATTTGCAAAAGTTTGAGAAAAACCCAGATCTTTTGCAGTTGCTTGAGGATCAAGTGGCAATGAAGAGCCAGCAAGTGCACCCGCACCGAGAGAGCTAACCGATGTGCGTGCAAGCCAATCGTGAATTCGATCTAAATCGCGAGCGAAAGCATGTGCATGCTTTGCTAATTCGTGGCCGAAAGATACTGGTTGTGCATGTTGAATATGTGTGAAGCCTGGTGCTGACGCATCGACATACTCACTTGCTTTATCCAAGATTGCATCTTGCAGAAGTGTCAAAAGTTGCGCAATTTCTAAGATGTGATCAATAGCAAATAGGCGCAAATCTGTTGTTACTTGATCATTGCGTGAACGGCCTGCACGAAGAACTCCGCCAGTTGCTCCCAATTTTTCAGTGAGTCCACGCTCTAAAGCACTATGAACATCTTCATCGCTAGCAATGGGTGCAAAAGCACCTGAAGCAACTTCTGAAACTAATTCCTTGAGTGCGCCTTCGATTGCCTTGGCATCATCTTTTGAGATGAGAGAACTACTACGTAGAACAGAGAGATGCGCCAAGGAGGAACGAAGATCGTAGGGAGCTAAACGCCAATCGAAATGGATGCTGCGAGAGAGAGCGAAGACTGAATCTGCAGGCGATAATGAAAAACGACCTCCCCAGAGCGCCATCATTTCCTCTTCCCTTTTTTAGAATTCGTATCCGCGTACGCGAGCAATTCTTTCGCTAATTGGGCTCCACCCGTTGCTTTCTTTGATACAAGAATAATCGTGTCGTCGCCAGCAATTGTTCCAATCACACCGGTGAGATGGGCATGATCGAGTGAACTCGCTAAGAATTGGGCGGCGCCAGGTGGAGTATGAATTACAGCGAGATTGGCACTGTGATCGACGGAGAGAATAAGTTTTGCGGGCAGCGGCGTGACGCGAGAGAGTGCGTCGTCAGAGGATTTACCCAATTTGTAAACGGATTCACCATCGTTATCACGTCCTCGAATCGCACCGAGTTCTTCTAAATCACGGCTTGCAGTTGCTTGAGTAACTCGAAACCCTGATTTCTTTAGATGTGCAACTAGATCTGATTGCGAACGAATGAGTCCAGATTCAATGAGGGAAACTGCTTTTGCTCTACGCGCTGAAACTCCATGTGAATTAGTTGTCATGTGACATCACCTTTTCAAATATTGTGCAGAATTTATTGAGTTGAAGACGAGAGATGTTGAGAGCTGGAGCGATTCGAATCGTTGAATCATTTGCAGCATTGACCAAAATGCCTTCCTCCCGCATTTGAAGAGTAATTTTTGAGGCAATCGGCTTATCAAGTTGAATACCTAAGAGAAGTCCTGCACCACGGACTTCAGAGACGCCCTCAATAAGAGCAATCCTTTGCATAATAAATTCTTGATCTTTACGAACTTTGATCATAATTTTATCTTTCTCAATAACTTTGATTACCGCTAGAGCAGCCGCGGTTGTAATGGGATTACCGCCAAAAGTTGAACCATGATCGCCAGCGACAAAGAGTTGCGCAGCATCACCAAGGGCAATCATCGCTCCCAGTGGAAGTCCTCCGCCCAAGCCCTTTGCAAGTGTTATGACATCAGGAGTAATTCCAGAATATTCATAGCCGAACCAATCCCCCGTGCGAGCCATTCCAGTTTGAACTGCATCTATAACAAGGAGTGCACCTTTTTGGGTACAGAGTTCACGAACTTGAGCCAAGTAATCAACGGGTGGGACAATCACTCCTGCTTCACCCATTATTGGTTCCAAAATCACCATCGCAGTTTTGTTACTGATTGCGCGACGCATCGCCTTGATATCACCGTAGGGAACATGCTTTATACCTTTGACGAGTGGTAAAAATGGTTCACGCTTTGAAGGTTGTCCTGTCATAGAGAGTGCACCCATAGTGCGTCCATGAAATGCGCCTTGCGCAGCGACGATTCGATACTTACCTGTTCGACGCGATAGTTTCATAGCCGCTTCATTTGCTTCTGCACCTGATTGTGCAAAGAAAACACGAGCGTTCTTATCACCAGTCATAGCAGCTAGTTTCTGAGCTAATTCAATGACGTTTGGGTGCGCATAGAAATTACTCACGTGACCAAGGGTTCCGACTTGTCGTGTAACCGCTTTGACGATTGCAGGATGGGCATGTCCTAAAATATTTGTCGCAATTCCACCTAATAGATCCAGATACTTCTTACCCTCAACGTCAAATACCTCGCTTCCTTTTCCCTTTACAAGAGAGATAGAAGGCGCCCCGTAATTGTCCAATAAAGCCTTTTTCCACGCGGTACTTACTTGTGCATTTTTCATGCTCTCACCAATGTTCCCCCGTGATTATCAAGAGCATCAGCTAATGCACTTGGTTTAGTTCCATCAATGATTCGTACAGCCTTTGACCCTTTAGCTATTGCATCCAATGCTGCCTGGACTTTGGGTGCCATGCCATCAGCGAATGTAGATTTCAAGGAATTGAGTTCGCTTGCCGAAATTTCAGAGATCAACGAATCTGTATCTGGCCAATTGCGATAAATACCTTCGACATCGGTCATGATGATCAGAGCGCTCGCATCTAACGCACCCGATATCGCAGCTGCCGCTAAATCTGCATTTACATTGAATCCAGTATCGCCATCTTCTGAAGAGGCAATAGGTGCAATGACCGGAATCTTTCCTTCGCTCAATATTTGATGAATTGTCTCTAAGCGAACATTCGTGACATCTCCAACCAATCCAAGATCAGCGCTCTCGCCATTGACTAAGGTGTTTAATTTCTTGGCGACTAAAGTGTGGCCTCTGCGACCTGACATTGCTTGTGCGCCGACTCCAGCGCTTTGAAGATGATGCGCGACAGATGGACCAACTTGCTCCACTAATACGGATTCAACAATTGCAAATATCTCTGGGGTTGTTTTTCTAAAACCACCGACAAATTCACTAGTAAGGCCTGCCTGCTGAAGTCCTTTATCTATCTGTGGACCACCTCCGTGCACGATAACTATTTCTACGCCATGGGAAATTGCACTCTTTACTGTTTGCGCAAAATCACCATTCTCATCAGACATTGCATGGCCACCGAATTTGATAACTATCATGTTGAATACGCAGAGTTCTCTTCGACATAATCATGGCTTAGATCATTAGTAATTACTGTTGCCATTGATTGGCCAATATTCATTGCGATATCAATGCGCACCTCTCTGCCTGAAAAATCAACTTTTGATTTATCTCCAGCGGGTGCACTTGATTTGCACACTTGCACACCATTGAGCGAAACATCTATCAGTAAGGGATCCATTAACGCATTCGCTGTGCCAACTGCTGCCAACACTCTGCCCCAATTGGGATCATGGCCGAAGATTGCACATTTGAGAAGATTGTTTCGAGCACAAGCACGAGCTATCTCAACGGCATCTTCTTCAGTATCAGCCCCTGTTACATTAATCGAAACAGTCTTAGTGGAACCTTCGGCATCTGCAATGAGTTGGGCTGCTAGCGATGAGCAGACCTCCATCAAAATAATCTCGAGTGTTGAACTCGAGATTTCCTTACCGCTAGCCCCTGAAGACATGAATAAGACTGTGTCATTTGTTGAGGTGCAACCATCAGAATCAATTCTGTTGAAAGTACGGTTGATTACGCGATCGAAAATTGATGCAAAATCTTTAGGCAGGACTGCATCGGTCATCACAACCGAGAGCATTGTCGCCAATGCAGGAGCGAGCATTCCTGCGCCTTTAGCAATACCAATCACGCTGCAACCATCGACTTGCGAATGAGCGAGCTTTGGAACCGAATCGGTAGTCATAATCGCATGGGCACTACTTGTCACATCTCCACTATTGAGATCGATAGCGAGCAATCCCTTTTTGATTTTATCCATCGGCAATAATTCGCCGATCATTCCTGTAGAACAGACAAAGACTTCACTCGATGAAATATCTAGTAACGAGCCAACTTCTTCAGCCGTTACATGTGTATCAAGGAAACCCTGTGGGCCTGTACATGCATTAGCACCGCCAGAATTGAGGACTACTGCGCGTACTTGCCCTCCTTTTATAACTTCCTTGCTCCAAATAACTGGGGCAGCTATAACTTTATTGGCAGTAAACACTGCTGTTGCATCAAAGAGAGGACCTAGATTTTCAATGATTGTGAGGTCAAGTGCACCGGAACTTTTTAGCCCAGCGGCAACTGCTCCACCTCTAAATCCTTGTGGAAATTTCATGCTGACAGACCAGTGCTTTCGGGGAAACCACACATCAGGTTTGCATTTTGAATAGCTTGCCCCGCTGCACCTTTTCCTAAATTATCGATAGCAGCCGAAATCGTAATTCTCTGAGTTCTCGCATCACACGCTACCTGCATATGAACTCTATTGGTTCCATAAACTGCACTAGTTTGTGGCATCTGCCCAGGTGGAAGAACTGTAATAAACTGTTCATTTTTGAAAAACTGGGAAAAAATTTCGTGCGCTTCATTGGTCGAAATAACCTCCGTCAGTTTTGCAGAAACCGTCGCAAGAATACCTCTAGGCATTGGCGCAAGAATCGGGGTAAAACTTATCTTCGGATCTATTCCTGTTGCCTTCGCAAGTGATTGTTCAATCTCTGGGGTGTGTTGATGTACTCCCCCAAATTTATAGGTAGTGAGAGAACCCATAACTTCACTACCAAGTAAATTGATTTTTGCACTTCTACCCGCACCTGTAGTTCCCGATGCAGCCACGACGACAATATCATTTTCGATGTATTTACTGATTGGTGCTATAGATAGCGATATAGCTGTCGCGTAGCACCCAGGATTAGCAACTCGTTTTGCCCCGACAATGTGCTCTCGAAACAATTCCGGTAATCCATACGGCCAAGTTCCTGCATGATCTCCACCATAATATTTTTCCCACATCAGTGGATCTTCTAATCTGAAATCCGCGCCAAGATCAACAATTTTTATGTTATTAGGAATCTCTAGGGAGATTTTTGCTGATTCTCCATGAGGTAACGCAAGGAAAGCTAAATCAATCTCTTTCCAATCTATGGAGCTAATCTCAACGAACTTACGCCCTGCGTAGGCGTGGAGAAATGGGTGAATCGAAATGACATCTTCCCCAGCATTGGAATGAGCAGATATGGCGCTAACTTCAAAGTCAGGGTGTCCCGCGAGGATACGGAGAAGTTCTCCACCTGAATATCCACTTGCACCGATTACTGCAGTTCTCATACCCGCAGTTTAGCAAAAATCTATAATTATACAAATCTGTGCATAATTATGCGGTTCGTAGGATAGCACCGCAATCTTTTACTGCCTGGGCCACGGCCGCTTCACGAACCTGGGTAATCTCCGCTCCGGTCAACGTGCGGTCAGGTGCTCTAAAGGTAAGTGAGTACGCAAGTGAAATCTTGCCATCGCCCATCTTGTCGTATCGATCAAAGAGAACTATAGATTCGAGTAATTCACCAGCACCTTTTCGAAGTGCAGATTCGACTGCTGCAGCGCTCACTTTTTCATCAACTATCAGTGCAACATCTTGAAGCGCAGGTGGCATTGCGCCAACTCCTTCGCCTCGAACTAATGGAGACTGTGGCAATGCACTGAGATTGATAACAAAAGCAACAGAGCGAGCAGGAAGCGAGAATTGCTCAACTACTCGAGGGTGCAATTCACCTGCATGAGCTACAGGCTTGCCATCGATAAGAAGTTCTGCGCAGCGACCTGGATGCCATGGGGCAAAATCTGAACGTGCTACCGTAAATTCTAAATTGCACAATTGCAATATCTCTTGTGCCATTGCAATTGCATCACTCCATTCGTATGAACGAGAAGAACCACGCCAACTTGTATCTTCGATCTTGCCAACGAGAATTGCTCCTAGGTGTAAATGCTGCGCTGGAACACTGCTGAAAATCTCGTCAATTTTTGCCTTCGATGGCTTCTTCTCTAAATCTGGCGATATTGCCGCAACTAGATCTTTCGAGTTTCTAAAGATTGAACCAACTTCAAAGATTGCAAAGTCTTTTGCGCCACGTCCAATATTGCGAGATGCAACTGCTGCAAGACCGGGCAAGAGATGAGTACGTAATACAGGGAAATCTTCTGACATTGGATTGACAATGCGGTATGTCTTCGCACGCTCATTGACGTACCCCATCGATTCGATAATTGCATCACTTGTAAATGGGAAAGTTTGTACTTCTGATAATCCTCGCGCGGCAAGAGCGCTAGATATAACGCGAATACGTTTTTGTGACCATGTGAGTGAAGCATGCTTGGGCCGCGGAGGCAGTAATGAAGGAATTGCGTCATAACCAATCATGCGAGCAACTTCTTCAACAAAGTCAGCAGGCTGAGTTAGATCCCATCGCCATGATGGTGGATCAACATTGAAATCCTTATCGACATCGCATCCAATTGTGGTCAAAATTTCACGAATCTTTTCAGGTGTAATCGAATAACCCAATATTTGTGAAACATAGGCTGGCTCTAGTTTTACAATCGGTGCAAAGCGTGGTTCACCTGCATGCTGGGTATCAACGTGAGTAGCCCCACCTAAGTCAATCAATAGTTGGGCGAATCGTGCGGAAGCATATTGCGCTAACGATGGGTCAACGTGTCGCTCTAATCGACGCGATGCCTCAGTTGATAACTTGTGGCGCCTTGAGTTCTTTGCGATTGAAATGGGATCAAAGCGAACTGCCTCTAGTGCAAGTTCTGTAGTGGATGAAGTTATCTCAGAACTCAAGCCACCCATTGTTCCAGCCAGTGCTAACGGACCATTGTCATCCATGACCATGAGATCTACAGATGAAATATTTCTTTCTTGTCCATCTAATGTTGTGAATTTTTGATCTTTCTTCACTCGTCCAATTCGCAGGTTTCCTTTTATTTTTGAGCGGTCAAATGCGTGCAATGGCTGCCCTAATTCCAACATCACATAATTCGTAATATCAACGGCGAGTGAAATGGAGCGCATTCCCATTTTTTCAATACGACGTGACATCCATAACGGAGTCAGTGCATCTGCCTTGTAATTGGAGAGAGTTCGTAGATAGAAAATTGATGCGCCATCCTCGAGGACGGGTGTAACACCCTCTCCTGCCTTCTTGAAATCAAGTTTCTTCAGGGCATCTATTGGATCTAAATACTTCACATTGAGGGCGCCCGCAATTTCGCGTGCTAGGCCACGTATGCTCAGTGCATAGCCGCGGTCTGGATTTACTGCAATATCAAAAATCACATCATTGATTTCGAGTGCTGCTATTGCATCAGTACCAACTGCAAGAGAGTTAGCGGGTAGAACAATAATTCCAGAATGGTCTTCACCCAATCCGAGTTCACGCAACGAGCAGATCATTCCATTACTTGTTTTTCCATAAGTTTCGCGCGCCGAGATTGCAAAATTTCCGGGAAGTACTGCCCCTGGAAGAGCGGCAACGACTAAATCTCCCACTGCAAAATTAGTTGCTCCACATATGACGAATCGGCTCTGCTTCTCCCCGCAATCCAATTCGACAAAACGTATCGGCTTCTTATTTCCAGTGAGCTCTTCAATAGCTAAAACTTGTGCGACAACGAGTGGGCCGGTGAGATTAGCACCCTGGACAATTATTTCCTCAACTTCAAAGCCAACACGAATAAATGCATCTGAAATTGCTTCAGCGCTTATTACTTCTGGGATAGCTGCGAATTCACGTAACCACGATAAGGGCGCGCGCATTACAAGCCCATTCCGAACTGTCGAGTGAAACGTAAATCTCCTTCAACGATGTCATGCATGTCAGTAATTCCATGACGAACCATCAAGGTACGTTCTAGCCCCATTCCAAATGCGAAGCCAGTAAAGATATCTGTATCAATTCCGCAAGTCTGGAGAACCTTCGGATTGACCATTCCGCAACCGCCCCATTCAATCCAGCGACCGTTGAAAAATATATCAACCTCTGCACTTGGTTCAGTGAAAGGGAAAAACGAAGGTCGAAGTCGAGTTGTTACATCTGCTCCGAACATGTGCTGCGCAAAATTATCAAGAGTGCCTTTGAGATGTGCCATTGTGATTCCACGATCTACAACGAGCCCCTCTACTTGATGAAAGACGGGACTATGTGTGGCATCGAGTTCGTCAGCGCGGAAAGTTCTACCGGGAGAGATGATGTAGATAGGAGGTTCTTGGGTCAACATTGTGCGAATTTGCACTGGTGAAGTTTGAGTACGCAGAACCATTCCTGATTCAAGTGGTTCGATAAAAAATGTGTCCTGCATGGTGCGTGCGGGGTGATCCGCTGGAATATTGAGGGCATCAAAGTTGAGCCATCCCGATTCCATCTCTGGGCCTTCGGCAACTGAGAAACCCTGTTCAATAAAGAAATCAGAGATTTCATTCTTGATAATTGAAATCGGGTGTAATCCGCCGCGATGCATCCGACTAGCGGGAAGTGTTATATCTACAACCTCTTCGAGTAGAACTTTCTGATCTCGAATATTTTCCAATTTCTTTGTCGCGCTATCAAGGGCGCTCGTAATCTGCACTTTCGCATCTCCAATTATTTTTCCAAATGAGGCTTTCTCATCTGGTGAGAGCGAACCAAGTGATCTACTCGCCAGTGAAATTGGAGCTTTATCGCCCATATGAGCCAAGCGAGCACTCTTGAGTTCATCTAAATCGGTAGCGAGGAGGAAAGCGGCTTGAGCATTTTTTACCCAGCCTGCTACATCCTTTGAATCCATGACACGAACTCTATCGCGACGAGTTAGCAGAGGTCGGGATATGTGAAAGGTGATACATAACAATTGATGCCGCAGCAGAGAGATTGAGGCTCTCGGCATTTCCAGGCATAGGAATGCTCACCTGCACAAGATTCTGTGGCGTCGCAATCCCCCGTGCTTCATTACCAAATATTGCAATGCAATCAGAATCAACATGCAACTCTGGAAGAGGAATAGCACCCCTTGATCCCAGTGTAAACATTTGAGCTGTTGGAAATAATGTAATCAAATCCTCTAATGCAATACTTTCGAATACAGGTATATGCCATAGGGAACCAGCTGTGGATCGAACAACTTTTGGTGAAAATAGATCGACGCTTCCTGGTGAAGTGACAATAGCGTTCATACCCATTGCATCAGCGGAGCGAATAATCGTTCCAGCATTTCCTGGATCTTGAATCTCTGATAAGTAAATAAGTCTGCTCTTCCCGCTGAGTTTGAATTGCGCAATAGTACGCTGCGGAATTGTGCAAATAGCAAGAATTCCTTGCGGGGTAATAGTCTCCGAAATTTGAGCCATCACTTCATCACTTACATCGAGTGTGTTGACCCCAGAGAGATCTATTGATTCTTCTAAGCGATTTCGACCATTACTCGTTAGATAGAGAGTATCGATTGAGATTTCGTTGGGAAAGGTTATTGCTTCGCGAATGCTTTGAATTCCTTCAGCCACGAAATGGCCTGAACTGCGTCGCTCTTTTACTCCTCTAGAACCAATAAGAGCCTTCACTCGCGCAATATGTGGCGAATGAAGGCTCTCAATCATTGGTGCCTATTAAGCAGAGATCAAGCTTTTGCGAGCAAGATCAACAAGTGTCTTAAATGTTGCTGGCTCATTTGTTGCTAGCTCTGAAAGAACACGACGATCAACTTCAACTCCTGCAGCCTTGAGGCCTTGGATGAAGCGATTGTATGTAAGTCCATTAGCGCGGCATTCAGCATTGATGCGTTGAATCCAAAGACGACGGAAATCGCCTTTCTTATCTTTGCGGTCATTGAATGCATAAACCATTGAGTGCGTGACTTGCTCTTTCGCCTTTGTGAAAAGACGTGAACGTTGTCCACGATATCCACTTGCGCGCTCGAGAGTTGTGCGGCGCTTCTTTGCTGCGTGAACTCCACGTTTTACTCTTGCCATTTAGTCACGCTCCTTATTTCAAACCAAGCATGCGCTTGGCTGTCACTGTTACGGTTGCTTTTGCTGAAGTCTCTGTACTCAAGCGACGTGTCTGTCGTGAAGATTTGCGCTCGAGAAGGTGGCGCTTACCAGCGCGCTCGTGCATGATCTTTCCTGTACCTGTGACGCGGAAGGTTTTCTTCGCCCCACTGTGTGTCTTCATCTTTGGCATTACATGCTCCCTTACTCGGTTGTCTCAGCTGCAGCTTCGGCTTTCGCTTTGCGTGCGGCTTTCTGTTCTGCAACTGCTTCTGTCTTCTTCTTCGTTGGACCCAGGACCATCGTCATGTTTCGTCCCTCTTGCTTTGGGGCGAATTCAATGAAGGCCACTTCTGCAACATCTTCTGCAAGACGTTGCAACATTTTGTAACCCAACTCAGGACGCGTTTGTTCTCTTCCACG
>CAMDHH010000033.1 GCA_945898065.1 Bifidobacterium breve | reverse complement strand
CTCCGTGCCATCGCACCACATGTGATCGAATTGCTGGGGACGCTGGGGTAACCTTGGGCTATAACGATGACTAAACCGTTGTCGCATCGCAACCTCAAGGAGTAAACGTGGCTGTAAAGAAATCAACAACAAAGAGGGTTGTAAAGAAGTCCTCTAAGAAAGCACCTGCGAAGAAGAAGGCAGTTGCAAAGAAATCTGTCGCAAAGAAGTCAACAGCTAAGAAGCGTGTTGCCAAAAAGGCAGTTGCTAAGAAGCGCGTTGCGAAAAAGTCTGTAGTAAAGAAGTCTGCGAAAAGAACTACTAAGAAAGTTGCGAAGAAGAGTTCAGCAAAGAAGAGTTCAGCGTCGACATTTGTTGTGCCACCAGTTCCACGCGGAGGAATGAGTACATCGTCGCGCGTGAACGTTACAACTACCCCCGTCGCTGCTAAACCAACTTCAACTCCAAAGCCATCAGCTGCCCCAAAGCAAGGAACTTCTAAAACAGTTCTTGGCGCGGTAGTTGTTGGAATTGTTCTGTTGGCAATTATTGTCTGGTCACAATCAGGATCAAATAACGATGATGGAGCAATGCCAACACCTCCAGCTACCGCCGAGGCCACTCCTGAAGCAACTACTGAGCCAACTGCAGAAGCAACTCCAACCGAAGAAGTAGTACCTGTTGCAGCGGTGGAAGCTCCTTCAAAGTTTGTAGCACTCAATAGCGCGGAAGGTCTTACATTGCGCTGGATCGCACCAACAGCGACTGATGGTCTAACTGGTTACAACGTTGAAATCCGTGCAAACGGAAAAGGTGACTGGAATGTGATTGCAACAGTTCCTGCAGATCAACTCACTCAATCTGTAACTAAGAGTGATACATCTGGCTGGACACAATTTAGAGTAACTTCAGTTTACGCCGATGGACAGAGCGCATCTGCAACTGTCTTTGGAATTCCTGGAGTATTTGCCTAATCGCTTTATAGAAAGACCCTCGCCATGTGCGGGGGTTTTTTTATTTAAGGAATTGGGTGATTGCATCAACGTAGGCGATTACCCCTGTTGGAACTAAGTGAACTCCATCGGGTGCAAAATATTCTGGATGCCCAAGGGATATAGACTCCCAATCGACTAAGTATGTATTTGGATAGTTAGAGATCACATCTCGAAGGAGAGCATTATTGTCTTCGCGCCATCCACGCGGAACTGCTGTATTTACAATAATTATTTTCGGCTGATTCTTGATTTCTTCAAAAATATCAACCACCTGCTCGCGAGATAGCTTGTTGTTATTTCCAAGGTTCAAAATAATTGTCGAATCTGGCATCTTTGCTTTATCGTCAATAATGACTTCGAGTAATTCAGTTGCTTGTCGGCCTACGCGAGCATTGATGAGCCCGACATTTTCGCGTAAATCAAGTTCATGTCGAATTCCAAGTATTACTGAGTCACCAGTAACCCACAGTCCTTTAGATCCAGAAGAAGCAGTAGAACTATCAGAAATAGGGGTAATTGGTTCTTCTAAATCTGTAATAAGAGCACGCTGCGCACGTGAATTAGTGTTGATTGCATGAGCACTGGCAACAGTAGTAATTGCTATAAGTGAGATAGCACCAATTGATAAGAGTACTTTTTGGCGTCTACGAACTTCTTTAGTGCGATATTTCATACCCTTGAACCAATATTCAAGTGCACCTGTGCGAATAGGAAGTTCTACCAAGCGCAATGAAATATCAGAGAGTGCGAAAACAATAAGTATTCGAAGTGTAAAAAGTGCCCAGGGTGATCCTTCCAAATCGAAGGCTGGCCGAGTAATTTGGAAAATTATCCAGTGCCATAAGTAGATTGCATATGATCTCTCACCAATCCAGACCATGAATCGACTACTAAGGATTGGCGCAAATCGTGAAGCAGGATGTACGACAGAAGTAATGATTGCGCATCCAAAGATACCTGCTAACGGAAATGCAAGTTTATAAAGAGTCGGATCGTTTTCATTTATGAAGAGAAAAGTTGCAAGAATTCCCAGAAAACCAAATATTCCTATCCCATCAATAAAGTCTTGCGCTTTTTTATTTACTTCTTCACTCAAGTTTTGTGGCACCCATTTGACTGCAAGGGCAGCACCAAGGAAAAGCCCGATGCTGTGGGTATCAGTTCCGAAGTAAACGTGACTAACCTGAGCAGCATTTGCGGAGTCGACCTGTAGAGATAGAAGCAAGAGAGATAAGCCTGAAAAACATGCAATGACTAGAGCTGTTCCAGGAATCTTATTCTTGCCAAGGAAGCGCAGCACAAGAAGCAAAATCAATGGCCATATTAGGTAGAACTGTGCTTCAACACCCAAGGACCACGTGTGCTGCAACAGCGGTGGCCTTCCAATTGTTTCGAAATAATCTGTATGACGAAAAACGAGCCACCAATTCATAGCTCCAAATATTGAAAATGGAGCATCCGTTAGAAATCTTTTGATGGTATCCGGAGCCCAGAGACTAACAAATAGCGCTGTAGTGATAATCATAAATAAAAGTGGGGGGAGGAGGCGTCGAATGCGCGCTATGTAGAAGGCACGCAAATCTAGACCACCGCTGCGTTGTATTGAATCTAGGAGTAAACGAGTAATTACGTAACCAGAGATTACAAAGAAGAGATCAACTCCAAGAAAGCCACCAGGTATCCAAGAAATTCCTAAGTGATAAAGCAGAACTGCAATGACAGCAACTGCGCGCAATCCATCGATTGCAGGGATGTAACGGATGCCGCGGGGGGAAGCCATATTTATTACTTACGCTTAGTTGTTGTTTTCTTTGCAGCTTTCTTCTTTGCAGAGGCAGTTTTCTTAGCAGGTGCAGATATTGCTGCCTTCGTGCGCTCACTCTTTACGGTGATCGGTCCACTATTGATAAGTGTGTTGTCATCATTGAGATTATTAAGAACACTTTCTTGCAATTCTGAAAGTCGAACAAAAGCAGATTCCAAACGTGTGCGAGATTGATGAATTGCATTCTCTGCAGCATCGAGTGATTGTGTTTGAATTTTGTACAAACGCTCTGCTTCTCCAATAACACTTGCTAGCCAGTGGCGATAATTTGCGATTTCACCAGTTGCTGAACTAATTATTCTTTCGCCTTCACGTCGCGCCGCAGTTCCTAGTGCTGTTGCTTCACGCTTTTTTGCCTCGATGATTGATTCAGCCTCTGATTCTGAGCGAGAAATCATCGCTGCTGCTTCTGATTCAGCTACTTGAATATATTTGCGACCACGAGATTCAGCACCTGAAAGTATTGAACGCGCTTTGAGCTCTACGCTCTCGAGAGTATCTTTTGCAGTGCGAGTTGTTTCTTTGACTACGCGATCGGCAGCGGCCTGAGCTTTTGCCTCACGGAGTTGAGCGGACTTAATCATTGACATCGCTGTCTCTGTTGCCAGAATTTCAAATTCTTCTTTGCTTAGAGCGTCTATATCTCGACGTGAACGAAGATCTGCTAATTGATTTTCGAGTTCGCGAATGCGATCAACTGGGTTAGGAGCACTTTGTTCTTCGCCCTTGAAACCAACCCAACTTAGAAATGAGTTCTTCTCGCCCATATCAACCTCGCACCATAAGTATGGAACTCATCGAGAGTTCCAATTGAGAACCCTAGATTAGGGCACAGATGGCCCGCTTCAAAAGTCCCTGATAATCAATAAATGCGCGCCTAACTGGAGGGGATAAAGGCGGGTTACTTGGTATAAATGGCGATTGATATCGCTACATATTGGGAGATCCATGCGGCTAGTACAAATATGTGAAAGAGCTCGTGAAAGCCAAAATATTTTGCATTTCGACCTGGACGCTTGAGAGCGTAGAAAATTGCACCTATTGAATAGAGAAGCCCACCTAAAATAATTGGAAGAAGTATCCAAAGGCCACCTTCGCGATACATCTGTGGCAAATATGCAACGGCAAACCATCCAAGAAGTAAATAATTTGCAACGTAGAGCCATCGTGGAGCGCCGACCCAAAAGACGCGAACAGCTACTCCGATGAGTGCGCCTACCCAAATAACAGAGAGCAAAATCGTGCGGTCCCGACCTTGAAGCAGAGTCACTGCAAAAGGGGTGTATGAACCGGCTATAAGTAGATTGATATTGGCATGATCAAAGCGACGCCAAATCTTTTTCTTCTCTGGTGACCACGGCACTCGGTGATAAATGGCAGAGACACTAAACAAAAGAATTGCAGTAATCGAATAGAGAGCAACTGCAAATTTGAATGAGTTCTTACTAAGTATGAATAGAACTAGCGAAGCAATAATGACAGCAGGGGTAGCACCGAGGTGAAACCAACCGCGCAACTTTGGTGGTACTACTTGTTGCGTCATGGTGGCTCCGATCAATGGGCTACCCCCGACTGTACGGCAATTATCCTTTTGCGGCTGCGAAACCAACTTCTAGATCAGCCTTGATATCTGCAATATTTTCAAGACCAATGCTCAAGCGGACAAGACCTGGTGTCACCCCGGCATCTAATTGTTCCTGTGCGCTGAGTTGTGAATGTGTAGTTGTTGCAGGATGAATGACGAGGGAACGAACATCACCAATGTTGGCAACATGGCTAAAGAGTTTGAGAGATTCAACAAACTTCTTTCCTGCCTCTACTCCACCTTTGAGTTCAAAGGAGAGTACAGAGCCGGGGCCCTTAGGTGAATACTTCTTCGCCAATGCGTTATATGGAGATGATGCAAGCGCTGCGTAATTTACTTTCTCCACACTTGAATGCTTCTCTAGCCAAGCAGCAACTGCTTGCGCATTCTCAACGTGGCGCTCAATTCGAAGGCTGAGTGTTTCCAGTCCTTGTGCGAGTAACCAAGCATTAAATGGTGAAACTGCTGCTCCGATATCACGAAGTAGTTGCAGGCGAATTTTGAAGATGTATGCAAGGTTTGCACCAAATGCAGAGCCAACTCCTAGTGCTTGAGCAAAAACTAAGCCGTTGTAGCTAGGGTCTGGTTCATTGAATCCCTTGAACTTCTCTGGATACTGCGCGTAGTCGAACTTTCCAGAGTCAATAATTGCTCCGACGACAGTATTTCCATGGCCAGATAAGAATTTAGTTGCTGAGTGGATAACTACATCTGCGCCATATTCAATTGGTTTGATCAGATATGGGGTAGCAACAGTGTTATCAACGATCAATGGAACGCCAACTTCGTGGGCAATATCGGCAATTGTTTGGATATCTAAGATTTCATTCTTAGGGTTTGCAATAGTTTCACCAAAGAATGCCTTTGTATTTGGACGAACTGCTTTGCGCCATGATGCAGGATCACTTGGATCATCAACAAAAGTTACTTCAATACCAAACTTAGGCAATGTGTAGTGGAACAAGTTATAGGTTCCACCGTAGAGACTTGGGCTTGAAACAATATGGTCACCAGCTTGGGCAATATTGAGAATTGAATATGTTGTTGCAGCAGAACCTGATGCCACAAGAAGTGCAGCGACGCCACCTTCAAGTGCTGCAAGACGCTGTTCAACAGCATCTTGAGTTGGATTCATAATACGTGTGTAAATATTTCCCATTTCAGCAAGACCGAAAAGATTTGCAGCATGTTGTGTATCGCGGAATTGGTAGGCAGTCGTTTGGTACAACGGCAATGCGCGCGCTCCAGTTGTTGGATCGGGTACTTGCCCAGCATGAATCTGCAGGGTTTCAAATGACCATTCTTGTTCTGACATTTCAGACTCCCTCTGTCGGTACGCCGTGTAGCGAGGGGTAAAAAATAGCAACCCTGAGCCGATACTTCTCACGAGGTATTAGTTCTTGCAAAGGGGGTGCATATAGGTGATTTAGCGTCAGGATGACCCCCTACTGAGCGTAGAACCCAGAAAAAATCGTTCAAATTTCTTTCGTATAGGAGTGCAAAATGTTCGCAGATACCCCAAAATATGAAGTATTGGAATCCAGCGGCGTTCCTCGAGGACGCCATTGAGTCTGATTTTCAAAGATCGCCCGATCCTTGAAATGTCATCTAAAACTTTCGGAAAGGTCCATTATGTTGAAACTCGACAGCGACCAATGGAACCTCGTCTATAACGTATTCTCGTTTGGACTAGTTTCAATGCTTGCCTGCACAATCTTCACACTAGTTTCACAGCAACGTGTTCTTGCAAAGTATCGCACTGCTCTAGTGATGTCATCAATGGTTACATTCATTGCTGGCTACCACTACCTACGTATCTTTGATTCATTCAAAGAATCATCAGCCGATATGACAGTAAACATCAGTGGCGCACAAGGCTCATTCAATGAGGCTTACCGCTATGTTGACTGGCTTCTCACTGTTCCACTTCTACTTGTAGAAGTTATTGCAGTACTAGCACTTGCTAAGGAAGTTTCACGCTCACTCATCATGCGTCTTGTTCCAGCATCAGCTGCAATGATCGCACTTGGTTACCCAGGTGAAATTTCAAATGATCAGAACACACAGGTTCTCTATGGTGTTCTTTCAACACTTCCTTTCCTCTACATCCTCTATGTCTTGTTCGTAGAACTTGGCAAGTCACTTGATCGTCAACCAGAAGGCGTTGCAGCAACAGTTGGTCGCTTGCGTCTTCTCTTGATCGCCACATGGGGCGTATACCCAGTTTCATACATCCTTGGTATGGGCGAAGGTATGGCATCAGCAGAGCAGTTCGTAGGAGTACAAGTTGGTTACACAATTGCTGACGTATTGGCAAAGTGCGTATTCGGTCTAACAATTTTCAAGATCGCACGCATGAAGTCAATTGCAGAAGGCATGAAGGACGACCACTAATTACTAAGTAAATAAGGGGTGTCGGGAAACCGGCACCCCTTATTTTTTTTGTAGAGTCAAGGCATGAACAATTACCGCATGGGTGGATATTTATTATTTGCGATAGGGCTCATCAACTTGCGTTACCAGTGGGGAGAGCCTGGAGTCGTTGAACGAAGTGCCACAATTTTTATTCCTGGAGCCCTCGTTCTGCTCGCTACATTCATTGAACCCTTGAAGCCAGTGCTGATGAAAAAAGAAGTGAAGTATCTCTTGGCATTTGTAGGACTTGCATTTGTGGCTTACGCAGTAACGAACTAAATATTCTTTCCCGCTTATTTTCCAGTTCGAAAAGAGATGTCTCTCTTTTTCATTTCTGAGGCGAGAATTCGAATCTCATTTGCACCAATGCCATGAAGTAGCTTCAAT
Organism: Bifidobacterium breve; assembly: GCA_945898065.1. Classification (GTDB taxonomy): domain Bacteria; phylum Actinomycetota; class Actinomycetes; order Nanopelagicales; family Nanopelagicaceae; genus Planktophila. The sequence goes on along the minus strand of CAMDHH010000033.1, from coordinate 5,544 downwards.
TTTTCTAAACTGACTTTTCTAAGATCGCTAACTTTCAAAAGTTTTGCCTCAACTAGGGCCTGCCTTGCGGTCGAGTCCAAGCCGATCTCTTTCCATTGCGTATCCGCTTCATCACGGGCGCTTTGGTCTACAACTTTTTGACCAACTCCCTTCTGCACCTTCTTTTTTGCCATGACACTATTGAATCATGCGAGCCCTCTCATATTCTTCCCAGAAGAGCAAGGTTCAAATAATGGGCGTATCGTTATGGCGTCGAACTATTCGGCATATATGCGAAGGAAGCGATTATGGTCCAAATAAATATTGATAAGAAGACTGGAATATTTTCCATCATAATTCTGGCCCTTGTTGCAACCATCGTTGTCATGGCCATCGGTTCAGATCGACATAACGGACTTCCTGGAATGCATAAGAACGGGATGCATTCCAATAATGAATCAACTTCCTTAAAATTGAGTGGCACAGATGTAATGTTTTTGCAGATGATGATTCCTCATCATCAGCAAGCGATTGATATTTCTGAACTTGCCATAACCAGATCAAAGGATGCCGAACTTATTGCTCTTGCTAGAGTGATTCGTGATGGGCAGGCAGCAGAGATCACTCAAATGAACAATTGGTTAGAAGAAGCAGGAGCGGATATCGAGATGGGACATATGGGCCACGATATGGGTGGAATGCTCACAGATAGTGAACTATCTGCCTTGAATGCATCCCAAGGTTCTGCCTTCGATCGTTTATGGCTAGAAGGTATGACTAATCACCATAATGGAGCGCTGCATATGACAACCATGATAAGTGATGCGCAGAACCCAACGCTAAAGCTATTTGGTCAAAAGATTATTGAAGTACAAAGCGCACAGAATGCACAGATGAAAACTATGTTGAGCAGATTAGGTTAGGGGAGTAATAATGGAGACAGAAGTAAAGATTTCTGGAATGACTTGTGGTCATTGTGAAGGTCGAGTGAGTAGCGAACTTGGAAAGATTGCGGGAGTTACTAACGTAAAAGCTATTGCCGCAGATGGTCTTGCACTCATTTCTTCAGAGGGCGATATTGATTCTTCGCTGATTTCGCAAGCAGTTCATGTGGCTGGCTACAAAGTTATATAAAATTTCATATAACTATTGAGTACTGGTGCGGGAGAAGGGACTTGAACCCTCACGTCCGAAGACACAGGTTCCTAAGACCTGCGTGTCTGCCATTTCACCACTCCCGCTAAAGAGTGTCCTAGATATTCGTATTACTTGGAGAACTTCTCTGAGAGAAATTCTCTGACTATCTCAATCCGCAAGAATCTAAATAGAGCCCCTTGGATAATGCCTAAGGTTAGGGGTAAGTTTGCTATGTTCCAAAACGAGAACTAATGACGAAGGAGCCTCACAGTGTCACTCACACCAACACCTGCAGATAAGTTCACATTTGGTCTTTGGACCATCGGATGGCAAGCGCGAGATCCCTTTGGTGATGCAACTCGTGGCGCCCTAGACCCAGTTCGAAGCGTCAACGAACTCGCAGCTCGCGGTGCTCATGGTGTGACATTTCACGATGATGATCTCATTCCATTTGGTAGCGATGACAGTTCACGACGTGGCCACATTGATCGTTTCAAAAAAGCACTTGCCGAAACAGGAATGAAAGTTCCAATGGCAACAACAAATCTATTTACTCACCCAGTCTTCAAAGATGGCGCATTTACAAGTAACGATAAAGATATTCGCCGTTATGCAATTCGTAAGGTGATGCGCAATATCGAATTAGCAGTAGAACTTGGCGCAGAAACATATGTCTGTTGGGGCGGCCGTGAGGGTGCTGAATCTGATGCAGCTAAAGATGGCTATGTTGCAATGGAGCGTTTCCGCGAAGCATTCAACATTCTCGGTGATTTCGTTGTAGATAATGGTTACAAGATTAAGTTTGCAATTGAACCAAAGCCGAATGAACCGCGCGGAGATATATTCTTGCCAACAATTGGTCACGCAATGGCATTTATTTACACGCTCAACCGTCCAGAACTCGTTGGCTTGAACCCAGAAGTTGGCCACGAACAAATGGCTGGCCTCAACTTTGTCCACGGAATTGCTCAAGCACTATGGCAAGGCAAGTTATTCCATATCGACCTCAATGGTCAGCACGGTCCAAAGTACGATCAAGATCTCGTATTCGGTCATGGTGATTTGAAATCAGCATTCTTCTTAGTTGATCTACTCGAGCACTATAAGTACAGCGGCCCGAAGCACTTCGATTACAAGCCATTACGCACAGAAGATGACAAGGGCGTATGGCAATCAGCAACATCGAATATGCGCACATATTTGATTCTCAAAGAACGCGCAAAGGCATACCGCAGCGATCCACGAGTTATTGAAGCAATGAAGGCTTCAAATATTCCAGGACTACTTGAGCCAACGCTTGGCGCAGGAGAGACATGGAAAGATTTAGCTAAGCCAGAAGCATTTGATATCGAGAAGGCAGGAGAGCGTGGTTACGGCTACGAACTTCTAGATCAATTAGCGCTAGAACACTTGATGGGCGTGAAGATCTAAATAGAAGTATATAAAAACGGCCTAGAGAATTCTCTAGGCCGTTTTTTATTATCTAGACTTATTTAGTTATCTAGTTTTTTAGTTACTTAGTTGCTCCCGCGCGCTTGCGTGATACCGCATCCACTGTTGCAGCCAGGATAAGTACTCCACCGGTTACAAGGAAGTTGATACCTGCTGGAAGACCAAGTAGACCAAGGCCGTTATCAATAATTGAAATAACAACAGCGCCAACAGCAGCGTGAGCTAAGCGACCACGTCCACCGAAGAGGCTAACTCCACCCACAACAGCGGCTGCAACACCAGAGAGAACCATTGATTTACCAGCAGTTGCCTCTACTGCACCAATACGGCTTGCATTAAAAATACCTGCAACAACAGCGAGCATTGAACAGATAATAAATGCTGACATACGAATTTTCGCGACCTTGATTCCTGCACGACGCGCTGCTTCAGGATTTCCACCAACTGCATAGAGGTGGCGACCAAAGCGAGTGCGATCTAGAACCAATGTACCAAGGAAGAGAATTGTTATTGCAAATGGCATAACAATTGGAACACCTGCAATAGCAATTGAAGAAAGACTTCGGTTTACATTCAAAATTGAAACGCAACCAGCACCTAGTCCAGCCATTACTCCAAGTTTGATAAAAAGGAGAATGAGAGGACGGTTAGGCAAATTTGATTTCTTGCGACGCAAACGATCATAGAAATTTATAAGCAATGTGAGTACCAAGAATATGCTGAGCATTAACCAACCAGCCCACGCAGGCATATTGTCATTCATAATTGCCTTAAGCTCTGGAACTTCAACGCGGTAGATACCACCATCGCCAAGGAGTGCTAATTGCAAACCTTGGAACCCGAGGAATAATCCCAGAGTTACAACGAAGGATGGAACACCAACTTTTGCGACGAAGAATCCAATAAAGGAACCGACTAAGAAGCCGACTGCAAATCCAGCCAGAATCGATAGGCGCCAATCCCACCCCAACTTATTTGTCAGAAGAATAAAGAAGGCCATTGAAAGTCCCGAAGTAACACCTGCGGATAAATCGATTTCGGCAATCAAGATTACAAAGACGAGTGCCATTGAAAGCATCATCAGCGTTGCTGACTGAACCAAGAGGTTCGCAAAATTGAGCTTTGTGAGGAAGTAAGGGTTCAAACTCGCAAAAAGGCCAGTAAGAAAAATGAGTGAGATAACAGATGGCAATGCACCCATCTCGCCACTTTTTACACGAACAAAGTAATTCTTTACTTGATCGCGGATTGTGCCTTCGTGGCCGGAGCTAATTGTGGTTGCTGTAGTTGTACTCATTCTTATGCCTGCTCCAAGCTCTTTGTTCCGGTGATGTAACCAACTACATCAAGATGATTTGTCTCTGTTGCCTTGAGATGTGCAACCATCTTTCCCAAATACAGGACGCTGATGTCATCGCATACCTTGAAGACATCTTGCAAGTTGTGGCTGATGATAATTACAGCAACTCCAGAGTCAGCTAGACGGCGAACAAGATTGAGGACTTGTTCTGTCTGGGCAACGCCAAGTGCTGCTGTTGGTTCATCGAGGATGACTAGTTTTGCTTTACGAAGTACAGAGCGAGCAATCGCTACTGTCTGGCGTTGTCCACCAGATAGAGATGCAACCTTTTGACGTACTGATTTCACTGTACGAATTTTGAGACCAGCCAGAGTTTCTGTTGCTTCATATTCCATGTGTGGCTCATCAAGTGTTATTCCAGTCATCTCTTCACGACCAAGAAACATATTCTGAACAATGTCGAGATTTTCACATAGAGCGAGATCTTGATACACAACTTCAATCCCAAGTGCAGCAGCTTGACGCGCGCTATTGAGGTGGACTTCATTTCCTTCAAATTTAACTACGCCAGAGTCGTAGGACTGAACTCCAGCAAGACCTTTAATCAACGTTGATTTTCCTGCGCCATTATCTCCAACGAGGGCGGTGACTCGACCTGCATATGCTTTAAAATTTATACCTTGCAATACATCTACTGGTCCAAAACTCTTGACAACATTGTGGAGTTCGATAACGGGTGTGTCCATGGAGTGCCTCTCTCGGTGCTATTTCCTTCTAATTACTTTTTCAAATTAGCCATAAGCAAGTATGTCGTTCTTGAAACCAAGGGGGAAATTGCGAAAACCTTTGCGCCGACCAGATGGCCGGCGCAAAGGTTTATTCACGCATTTATATTATGCAACGCCGTACTTTGTACATGCTGCAGCTACTGCTGGTGTACAAATATCAGCTGCTGTTGCATCGCCTGCAGCAACAACATCCTTGACCTCATTTGGGCCAACGAGTACTGGTGTTACAGCTATGTATGGTGTTCCATCAGCAAGAGTCTTATCTGCTGTTGGCTTCTCACCCTTAAGGAGTGCGATTGCCAACTCAGATGCAGCTGTTGCTTCTAGTGTGAATGGCTTGTAGACAGTTGCTGTCTGCTTGCCAAGCAATACGTTCTGTAGACCAGCTACTGATGCATCTTGTCCTGAAACTGGAACAGTCTTCTTGTTCTTGTCCAAGATTGTGATGATGTTTGCTGCGTTGTTATCGTTTGGTGCAAGAACTGCATCGAACTTTCCTTGAGTAGCTGTGTAAGCCTGCTCGAAGAGTGTTCCAGCCTTAGCGCCATCCCATGTTCCAGCCATTTCGAAAATTGGCTTGATACCAGCAGCAGAAAGAACTGCTACAGCACCGTCATAGAACATCTTTGCGTTTCCATCAGATGGATCGCCTTGTCCGTAGATAACGCGAGCTGTTGCTGGATCGATTCCCTTAGCTGCAAGACCATCAAGAATTGATTGTCCTTCTAGTGCGCCAACAGTTTCGTTATCGAATGATACGTAGTAGTCAGCTCCTGCAATTGGACGGTCATAAGCAATAACAGGAATACCTGCTGCCTTTGCCTTCTCAGTTACCTGAACAGCTGCTCCTTGATGATCAACAAGAATCATCACGCCGCAACCCTTGCT